>NZ_NOXS01000035.1:300000-541527 GCF_002251735.1 Elstera cyanobacteriorum
CCTCAAACAATGGCGCTTATCCGCCCGATCTGTCGCTGATTGCGAAGGCCCGCGTTGGCGGCCCGGACTATCTCTATGCCCTGTTGACGGGCTATGAGAAGGCCCCCGCCGATGTGCAGCTTCTGGATGGGCAATACTATAATAAGTATTTCCCTGGTCATAAGATCGCCATGCCGCAGCCGTTGAACGATGGTCAAGTGACCTTCGCGGACGGGACGCAGGCTTCGGTCAGCAATATGGCCCGCGATTTGACCGTGTTCCTGAACTGGGCTGCCGAGCCGGAGCTGGAGCGCCGTCACCGTCTGGGCGTGCAGGTCATCCTGTTCCTCATTGTCGCCACCGGCTTCTTCTATGCCGCGAAGCGCCGCGTGTGGGCGGACGTGCACTAATCGTTGCTCTCACTCTTGTGAGGCAATGCGCAAGCCGGGCATGATCGCCCGGCTTGTTGCTTTTTGAGGGATGGTTTTATGTCGGATCAGCACACCCGCCCGCCTGTGATTGGCGTCATTGGCGGCAGCGGCGTCTATAGTCTTGACGGGCTACATGGGGCCGAATGGGTCGCTATCCATACCCCCTTCGGCGCCCCCTCCGATGATGTGTTGGTCGGCGAGTTGCACGGCGTGCGCATGGTGTTTCTGCCCCGCCACGGGCGCGGTCATCGACAAACGCCCAGCACGGTCAATTACCGCGCCAACCTTTGGGCGATGAAGGCGCTGGGGGTTACCGATATTATCGCCGTCTCCGCCGTCGGTTCGCTGCGGGAAGACCTGCCGCCAGGGAGCTTCGTGCTGGTCGATCAATTCATCGACCGTACCTTTGCGCGGGAAAAGAGCTTCTTCGGCCCTGGCCTCGTCGGCCACGTCCCCCTCGCCCACCCGGTCTGCCCGCGCTTGGGCGACGCCATCGAAGCCGCCGCAGGCGACATCGGCCAACCCATCCGGCGCGGCGGCACCTATATGGTCATGGAAGGGCCGCAATTCTCCACTAAAGCTGAAAGCGAACTCTACCGCGCGTGGGGGTGTTCGGTGATCGGCATGACCAATATGCCGGAAGCAAAATTGGCCCGCGAGGCCGAGATTTGCTACGCCAGCATCGCCATGGTGACCGATTTCGACGGCTGGCACCCCGATCATGACGCGGTGACAGTCGATCAAGTGGTGCGGGTGGCTGGGGAGAATGCCGCCAAGGTGCGGCATTTGCTGCAAGCCACCGTGCCGCATCTGGCAGCCCCGCGCCCCCTCTGCGCGCACGGCTGCGATACCGCGCTGGAGCATGCGATCATGACCGCCCCCAGCCAGCGCGACCCGGCAATGATCGAGGCCCTAAGGCCCATACTTGCCCGGATACTATAAGGAGCAGTTTCGAGGAGGCTGACGCATCGAAACTGAGAACGGCGCGACTGCGCCGCGCGCCCTTGGCGCGGGAGGCCAGGGTTCTGGAAGAACCCACCCGCCGCATGAGGGCCGCGTTGATCGATCACGATCAACGCTTATGAAAAGAAGGAGAAGCCGCATGGCCGGAACCGATCATCTGATCTACGGCGTTCAGGATCTTGAAGCCGCCCGCGACCAATTTCGCCGTTTAGGCTTTGTCGTCACACCGCGCGGTCGCCACAAGGGCTGGGGCACCGCGAACTACTGCGTGATGCTGACCCAGGGGTATATCGAGCTACTAGGGATCATCGACCCCAATCAGTTTAGCAATAACCTCGACCGGTTCCTGACCGACAAAGGCGAAGGGCTGCTGGGGATTGCCCTGGCGACTGACGACTCCGCCACCCTCGCTGAAAAGCTGACCGAGCGCGGCCTGCACCCGGAGGGGCCGTTCGCCCTCTCCCGCCTATTGGAAACCGAGGAGGGCGGCACCGTCGAACCCGCGTTCTCGCTGCTGCGCTTACCGCCGGGGGAGCTACCCGCTATCAACGGGTTCTTCTGCCAGCACTTAACGCCAGAGCTGTTGCGCAAACCGGCGTGGGAGCTGCATCCGAACGCCGTCACCGGTATCGCCAGCACGACCATTGCGGTGGACGATCCAGACGCCGTGGCGCAAGCCTATGAGCAGGTCTATGGCCGCGCCGCCGTCGTGCCGACCGATGACGCCTGGGCCGTGCATCTGGGGGATGGCAGCGTATTGCTCTTCGTAACGCCGGAAGAGGCCGCCACCCTCTATCCTTCCCTCGACGACGCCCCGGACGGCCCAACCCTCGTGGCGACGGCCCTGCGCAGTGCCGATCTCGACCAGACCGCCGCGGCCCTCTCGGCGAACGGGGTGCCGTTCGACCGCTTGCCCGGCCCGGTGCTCCGCGTGGCGCCGCAAGACGCCTGCGGGGCCGTTTTGGAATTCGTTGCCTAGTTCAGGGTAGCAGGGGCCGCGCGCCCCTGCCGCGCCTTACGGTTTAAAATAGTCCTGCACCGTGGCCCAAGCGGCCTCCTGCAGTTTGGCGGCAACCTCATCAGCCAGATCGGCGGTGTAGCTATTGCCCACCGGTGATTTACCGAACAGCGCCGCATAGGTCGTCGCCGCCGCCAGATAGGTGCCCGCCAGCGTTGGATGGCGCTTATCCTTCTGGTACAGGTTGATTTCCGGCGACAGGGCTTGGGATTTTGCAAAAGCCAGCCCGGCCGGGATCACCAGCGCCTTAAGCTTATTGCCCATCTCGGTATAGGCGTCGGCTAACTCTCCGGTCATTTCGGGAACGTCCTGATAGGCCCAGGACATAAAAAAGACCGGCTCCGCCCCATGCGTGCGGACGATGGCTGCGTCCTTTTCAGCCGATTCGGCGAAAACTGTTTTCAGATCGGGATGCACCGGGCATTGGCTGCAATCCATCATGATCGTCACATCATAGGGCTTGCGGTCCTTCGGCGCGAAGATCACCCGGTTCTTAGCATCGAAACTATAGCTTCCCACCGCATTCGGGCGGAAATAGCTGGCGACATCGTGCCAATCAAGACCGGCCCCGCTGATCGTTGCAGAAAAGGACCGGAAATTATTCTTACTTTCGCCCCGTAAAACAAACTCGCGAACATGAGAATGCAGACTATTATTATAATAAAAGAAACTATTCCCGACATAAAGCGCCGAATGCGGCGGCTGCGGCAGGCGCGTTACCTCGGGTTTGACTTCTGCCCGTGCAGGCACGGCACAGATAAATCCGATAAAGGCATAAAAGGTAAGTACTCGTGCCATGACCATGTCCCGATAAAGCTCCATCCATCGCGGCCCGTTCCGCGTGCGGCCAAACTTTAGAGACAGTTTGTTACAAGACAACCTGTAATAAGGTCTTGTGACTATTTTTCGCTTTGCACTTTAGATTTATTGGATTTTCAACAAATATTAAGCGGCCGCCCGGGGCCGGGCGGCGCGCTTTTAGAAGGGTCTTAGAGCAAATCCCGAGCGGGTGGAACACCCGCGACGACGTATTTGCTGAAAAAACAATAGTTTAGAGCGTTTGACGTGAGCCGTAGCGAACGAAAAACGCTCTAAACGTTGAAGCGGAAGTGGAAAATATCGCCGTCCTGGACCAGATATTCTTTGCCTTCGAGGCGCATCTTCCCGGCGTCCTTCGCCCCGGCTTCGCCGTTGCAGGCAATGAAATCGTCATAGGCGATGGTTTCAGCGCGGATAAAGCCCGTTTCGAAATCGGTATGAATAACGCCCGCCGCTTCCGGCGCTTTTGCCCCCGCGCGGACGGTCCAGGCGCGGGCTTCCTTCGGGCCGACGGTGAAGAAGGTCAGCAGTCCCAGCAACCCATAGCCGACCCGGATAACACGGGCCAGGCCGGTTTCTTCCAGGCCCAGGGTTTCCAGAAACTCGCGCTTTTCGTCTTCGGTCGGCAGTTGCGCCACTTCGGCTTCGATGGCGGCCGAAATTACCACCTGTGCCGCGCCTTCGGCCTTAGCGCGTTCGGCAACCTTATCGGACAGGGCGTTGCCGGTTGCCGCTTCGTCTTCATTGACGTTGCAAACGTAAACGACGGGCTTCGAGGTCAACAGTTGCAGCAGCTTCACGCCGCGTTTGGCGTCGGCATCCCAATCGCGGATGATGCGGCGCGCGGGGATCCCCTCGCGCAAGCCTTCGAGCAGCGGGCCGATCAGCGCAAGCTGGGCGATGGCTTCTTTATCGCCGCTGCGGGTGCGCTTGTTCAGCGCGATCTCGCGCTTTTCCAGACTTTCCATGTCGGCGAGCATGAGTTCGGTTTCGACCGTATCGGCATCGCGCAGCGGATCGACCGACCCTTCGACGTGGGTGATGTCGCCATTCTCAAAACAGCGCAGCACATGCACAATCGCGTCAGTCTCGCGGATATTGGCCAGAAACTGATTGCCGAGACCTTCGCCCTTCGACGCGCCGCGCACCAGCCCGGCAATATCAACGAACTCAAGCTGCGTCGGGATGATCTTGGCCGATTTGGCAATCGCGGCGATCTTATCCAAACGCGGGTCGGGCACGGCGACGATGCCGGTATTCGGCTCGATGGTGCAGAAGGGATAATTCGCGGCCTGGGCAGCCACCGTGGCGGTCAGCGCGTTGAACAGGGTCGATTTACCGACATTCGGCAGACCAACGATACCGCAATTGAACCCCATACCAAGCATCTCCGCAGGCAAACGATGTGATGGGCGTGGGTTTACCCGGTTTCCGGCCGTTTGTCTCGCTTTCTGACGGGATCAGCGCAGGGCGGTGAGTAAATGGGTGACGATGCGGTCGACTTCCGCCTGCCCCTCCGGCTCCAGCAGCGCGCGCAGCCCCCCATAGGCTGGCCCATCGAGATAGACCGTCAGCGAAACCCGCGTCCGCCCAGCCTCTGCCGGGGTTAGGCGCCACGCAAACAGTGTGGCCGCCCCCGGCTGCACCCGGCCCCACAGCAGCCGATCCGGGGCCGTTTCGCGGATGGGCGCCGTATAATCGACTGGAATCAAACCATAGAGCGCTTCGATTCGAAATCGGATCATTCCGGTATCGAAATTATTGATCTGCTCCGACACGCGCAACCCACTGCGCGCCCAAGTTGGCCACTCTTGAATGGCCTGAAGTTTGGCGGAAACCGCCGCCGCAGGCGCCTCCGTCTCGCCACTCGAAAACAGCACAACCGTCTTCCAGCTTGGGGCAATGCCCGCCTGCGCCGATATTATTTCGATATCAGGATGATTAAGCAGCGCCGGATCGGGCCGCCCGGCGAGGATAAGCCCCATCACGCTTGCCACAAGCAATAAGATCAAGCTGCCCAAAACGGCGGGCGGCAGGCGCGGCGGCACCATGGCAAAGCTCCGAAAAACAAGGGGCGGAAAGCGCGCAGGGATTTCAGCGAAAAACCGACCGGCTGTCGAGGCTGGGGCCGTTTAATTCTGGGCGGCGGGCTTCGGGGCGGGCGGCGCCTTGGGCGGTTTCGGCGGGGGCGGCGGCGTAATCTTGCGGGAAACCGCTTCGCTAAACTCCCGTTCCGATTTCGCAACAAAAAGCGGTGCGGCCGCTGCCATCGCTTCCAGTAGCGGGACCAGCCAAACCTCGTCGGCCTTGGCGAAATCCCCGAGGACGTGCGAGGTCACGCGCGCCTTTTCCCCCGGATGACCAATGCCGAGGCGTACCCGCCAATAGTCGGGCGTACAATGAGCGTCGAGCGACTTCAGGCCGTTATGCCCGGCATGCCCACCGCCCTTTTTGACGCGGAATTTCCCGGCGGGCAGTTCCAACTCGTCATGAAAGACGATCATCTGCTGCGGGGGGATTTTATAGAAACGCAGAATAGCGCCGACGCAATCGCCGGACAGGTTCATATAAGTGCTGGGCTTAACCGCCAGACATTTCACGAACCCAAGACCGCCTTCCGTCATTTCGCCTTGAAACTTACTGGCGCGGAAGGGGGGAAAATTATGGCGCCGGGCAATCTCGTCCAGCGCGAGAAACCCAATATTATGCCGATTACGGGCATATTGGCCCCCCGGATTGCCGAGACCGACAAGAAGCCAGGGGGCCGACACGCTTTAGCTCCGCAACCGCTTAGGCGTCGCCGCCCGACGCCGGAACGATGGTCGCGATGGTGAAATCGCGCTCACCGCCCACAACCTTCGCGCTCGCCGGAATGGCAAGCTGCGAGACGTGGACCGAGCTGTTGATATCGACGTTCAGCAGATCGACCGTCAGATGATCGGGAATGTCGTTGGCATTCACTTCCAGTTCGACCGTGTGCTGAACGATATTCAGCAGGCCGCCCTTTTTAATGCCGACCGACTTTTCCTGATTGATGAAATGCACGGGGATATTGACCGAAATGGTCGAATCCGCGCCAACGCGCAGGAAATCCACATGTTCCGGGCGGTCGGTGACCGGGTGGAACTGGACATCGCGGGCCAGCACGCGGTGCTTTTCGGCACCGGTATCAATATCGAACAGGCGGGCAAAGAAGCCGCCCTTGTGCAGTTCGGTGTGAAGCTCGCGCGGGTCGATCGCGATCATCACCGGGGCTTTCTTGTCACCGTAAACGACGGCCGGCACCTGACCAGCACGACGAACGGCACGGGCGGCCCCCTTTCCGGCCCGCTCACGCAGCGAAGCGCGAAGCGTAACAACTTGGGACATGTCCCAACTCCTTCACAAAATGGACGACGGGACCATCCCGCCGTCTTCCGGCCTCGATGCGACCTCCAGGGGTGTCGGATCGAAACCGAAACGGATGTGGCGCGCTCTTAGTAGAAGAGGCTCGACACGGATTTTTCTTCGGACACGCGGCGGATGGCTTCGGCCATCAACGGCGCAATCGTGACCTGACGGATATTATGGGCGGCCTTGACGGCATCGGTCGCTTCAATCGTGTCGGTCGTCACCAACTGCTGCAGCGGCGAATTGGTGACGCGGGTGACCGCCTGGCCCGAGAGCACGCCGTGCGTCACATAGGCGGAAACGGAGGTGGCCCCCGCCTTCATCAGCGCTTCGGCGGCATTGCACAGGGTGCCGGCGCTATCGACGATATCGTCGATCAGAATGCAGCGCTTACCGCGCACATCGCCGATAATGTTCATCACTTCCGACACGCCCGCCCGCTCGCGGCGCTTGTCGATGATGGCAAGATCGCTATCGATGCGCTGGGCAATCGCGCGGGCGCGCACCACGCCGCCGACATCCGGCGAGACGATGATAACGTCTTTCGTATCCTGGAACTGGTCCTGAATATCCTTCACGAACACCGGCGCGGCGTAGAGATTATCGGTCGGGATATCGAAGAACCCTTGGATTTGGCCCGCGTGCAAGTCGATCGTCAGCACCCGGTCCGCCCCCGCCGTCGTCATCAAATTGGCGACCAGCTTTGCGGAAATCGGCGTGCGCGGACCAGACTTGCGGTCTTGGCGGGCATAGCCGAAGTAGGGCACAACGGCGGTAATGCGGCGGGCGGAGCTGCGCTTCAGCGCGTCCATCATCACCAGCAGTTCCATCAGGTGGTCGTTGGCGGGGTAGGAGGTCGATTGGATGAAGAACACGTCTTCCCCACGGATGTTTTCATGGATTTCCACGAAAACTTCCATGTCGGAGAAGCGCTTTACCGCCGCGCGGGTCAGCGGCAGGTTCAGGTAGGCGCAAATCGCCTCGGTCAACGCGCGATTGCTGTTGCCGCTTAGAATCTTCATCCCAGGCCCCACCCGTTTTCAAAAAAACGCCAGCGCAGGGCGCAGCGAACCCCGGCCCCGTCGAAATCGCGCGGACACTAGCAGGCTGTCATGCTTCTGTAAATCAAGCCGCACGGATTTCTGCCCTGCATCCGTGGCAGCACCAAACGGCCCCCAAGCCGTCCCGGCATGGCAGATTTAACGGTAGGAGGATCACGCACAATCGCCCATAAACGATCCCATCGATTGGTTTTCGGAGTTGAGTGTGCTGACCTCCCTACGGTCGAAATTCGCCCTGCTGTTCCTTACTTTCATCGCGGTCCCGGCCGTGCTGGGGGTGATCGGCATGGGGGCCCTACAGGCGGTTAACGATCCAGCAACCGAGATTCGCGAGGTTTGGCTGCCAAAGCTTCGCATTTTGGCGGCGCTGAACGATCATTTAAGCGATTTCCGCTTGGCGGAAGGCGATTACATGGCCGCAGCGGATGAGGAAGAGCGCAGCACCCATGCTGTCACGCTGGCGCGCTTGGGCGGGGAAATCGCCGCCAATATCGCCGAATACCGCGTCTCGCAGCCCGCCAGCAATGCAAGCAAGGAAGCACAGGCCTTTCAGCAGTTCGTGACCGCGTGGAATACCTATCGCGAGATTGCGACGCGGCTGATGACCCAGGCAGCGACACTCGACCGCCAGACGGCGCGGCAACTCTATCGCACGGAGAACCAACAAGCTTATTGGAAGGCCAGCGACCTGCTGGACCAATTAACGGCAGCGGATATTGAAGAGGCGGAGGCCAGCCGCGACCAGGCTAAATCGGTCTATGACGATACCTCCATGCGTTTCATTGTCATCATCGTCGGCGTGGTTGGGCTGGCGATCCTGGCCATGGCGATGGTCAACCGCACGATCTCCTCGCCGCTGATCCAATTGGTCGGTGTTTTGACCCGGATCCCGCAGCGCGATTTCAGCGCCCCTGTCCCCCACACTGGGCGGCGGGATGAAATCGGCGCGATTGCCCGCGCCATTACCGTTTTCCGCGAACAGGCCGCCGAGCTAGAGGAAACCCTGCGCCGCGAGCATGGGCTACTGACCCAGCAACGCAATTTTATCACCATGGCCAGCCACGAGATTCGCACCCCGCTCACCGGGATTGACGGACACGCGCGCCGCCTGGAACGCCAGGCCGATCACGTGGCCCCGGCGGAAATCGCCGAACGCGCCGGGCGCATCCGCGCCGCCGTCCGCCGCTTAACCCAGGTGGTGGAAAGCGTCACCCGTGCCGCCCAATGGGACCAAGATCCGGCGGAAGTTCACCTGCGCCCCCATGCGCTGCCCAGTGTGCTGGCCGATATTGTTCAGCGCGCGCGGGAGGAGAACCCGCAGCGGGCGATTTTACTGACCTGCGCCCCCTTTCCGCAGCCGCTCAGGCTTGATCCCGCCTTGCTGGATCAAGCCGTCACCAATCTTCTTGGCAATGCCTTGAAGTATTCCGATCCCAGCACGACTGTATCGATAACCGCCCGTATGGACGGCGATTGGGCGCTGGTGGAGGTCGAGGACCAGGGCATCGGCATCCCGGAAGCTGAACGGGAGCAAATTCGCACGCGGTTTTTCCGCGCCTCCAACGCCCGTGCCACCGTGGGCAGTGGCGTCGGGCTGTATATCGTCGATCAGATCATGGCCATCCACGGTGGAACCATGAGTATCGACAGTCGTCTGAATGAAGGAACGCGGGTAACATTACGCTTACCGCTATCTTCGCCGATTAGTTTGCCGGAAGGAGCTTCCCTATGAGCGCGCGTCTCTTGTGCATTGAAGATGATCCCGACACCCGGGCCTTGCTGGTCGAAGAACTAGAAGATGCAGGCTACGATGTGCGCGCTGCCGCCGATGGCGCCGATGGGCTGACCGAGGCGCTGTCGTTCCGTCCGGACCTCATTCTCTGCGATGTTATGCTGCCGCGCCTGTCGGGCTTTGACCTCTTGGAAAAATACGGCGCGCTGGTTCCGAACGTGCCGCCCTTCATCTTCCTGACCGCCCTGACCGACCGCGACAATGTGCTGCGCGGGCGGCGCCTCGGGGCCGATGATTACGTAACGAAGCCAATTGATTTCGATATTCTGCTGGAAATCGTCAAACGCCGCCTAAGCCGCGCCGCGCCTGCCGCCCCAGCCTCGGGCAGTCACGATCTGACCGACCGCGAGATCGAAACCTTGACTTGGGTGGCACGCGGCAAATCCTCCTCCGAAATCGCCGAAATGCTAGGGATTTCGGAGCGGACGGTGAATTTCCACGTCGAAAACGTGATGCGTAAGCTCGATGTGGTTAGCCGCGTTCAGGCCGCTGTGGTCGCCGTGCAATCGGGCTGGATCCGGCCGTAATTCGGGGGATTGCGGGTTCCGCTTAGATAAATATCGGCATGAGTTTGGCGAGCACATCCTGAAGGATCGAAGGCGGAACCGCTTCGATAAATTGCGCCTGCCGCGCGTCGAGATCAATGACGCGCGGTTGATCGCTCCGCACGATCCCCGTGGTTTTTGTTCCCTTGAGTTCAACAGCAAACCCGATCTTCCGGGCAAATTGCCCACCGCTCGTGATCGGCATGACCACCGGCAGCTTCGTCGCGTGATTAAAAGCGGTACGGGATACAATCAAGACTGGACGGCTACCGCTTTGTTCATGTCCAGCGGTCGGATCGAGCGGAACGAGATAAATGTCGCCCTGTTTCACAGGATTTCACGCCCGACCGCAGGCGCATCCAGCCACGCGCGTTCTTCTAGCGATACAGGAGGGGAATAATCCGACGCAGCCAGCAGGTCTTCCAGCGTGTACCGGACGGGCGGCGCTGGATCGACGATCAATCGCCCGTCTTCGACTGCAAGACTGACAGCCGACCCAGCCGCGAGATTCAGTTGCTCCAAAAGGGCTGGTGGGACGGTAAGCATGACTGAACCGCCGACTTTGCGCAGATTAGTCGTTAGCATCCGCCTACCCTCAACAGTTATATGAAAATATAACCCCCTGCGATGCAGCCTGCAAGCGGCACCCGGCCTTACCCAACCGGGCGCTGATCGTCGATGACCTTCCCGTCGTTTGGCAGGCTCCCAGGCGCGATGGTCAAGACGCTTGCCCGCAGCTTGCACAGGGCCTGAAAGGTTTCCGTCACCGCGCCCGATAGGCTGGGGTCGGCCGTTTCCACGGTTAGGATGGCCATATCGATGTCGCCGTCTTTTTCGACCGTCAGCCGCCCCTTGGCGAGACCGTGGCGCTTCAGCACCTCCGCCACTTGCGCGGGATGGACGAACATTCCTTTGATCTTCGCCGTCTGATCGGCCCGGCCCAGCCAGCCCTTCAGGCGTAATCCTGTGCGCCCGCACGCGCTTTGCCCCGGTAGGAAGGCCGACAGATCGCCGGTGGCAAAGCGGGTCAGGGGATAGTCGGCATTGAAGCTGGTGACGACCACCTCCCCCACCTCGCCCGCCGGAACCGGATCGCCGGTGCCGGGGCGGACGATTTCGACGATCACCTGTTCATCGAGGATCAAGCCGCCGTCGGGGGCGCTTTCGTAGGCGATCAGCCCAAGGTCCGCCGTCGCGTAACATTGCAGCACGGCAACACCGCGCTCGGCGAACCAGCCGCGCAGAGTGGGCGGCAGAGCTTCGCCAGAGACCAGCGCCTTCTTTAGGGAGGGCAGCGGCGTTCCAAGCTCGGCGGCCTTTTCCAGAATGATCTTCAAGAACGACGGCGTGCCGCCATAGCCTGCCGGTTTCAGATCGGCAATCGCCCGCACTTGCAGTTCGGTATTGCCAACCCCGCCGGGGAAGACGGCACAGCCCAGGGCATGCGCGCCGGTTTCGATCATCGACCCCGCCGGGGTGAAGTGATAGGCGAAGCAATTATGCACGATCTCGCCCGCGCGGAACCCCGCCGCGTGCAGGGCGCGGGCGAAGCGCCACCAATCGGGCCGCTCGCCTTCCGGGTCATAAATCGGGCCGGGGGAGGCAAAAATCCGCTTCAACTGCCCCGCCGGGCGCGTGACCAGTCCAGCGAAGGGCAGGTCGGCGGCCTGGGCGGCGATCAAATCGGATTTACGGATCAGCGGCAGACGGGCCAGCGCCGCCGCATCCGTGACCACCCCGGCCTCGACGCCCGCCAAGGCGCGCGCAAAAGCAGGCGCCTTGGCCTTCGCCGCCGTAATAAGCCCCGGCAATTGGCCGTAAAGACGGGCGGCGCGGGTGTCCGGGGCATCGGTTTCCAGGGCGTCGAAGAATTGGGTCACGATGGTCAGATCCAGCGTTTGCGGCGTTTAAAGGATTTCAGGTTCTTGAAGGACTTCCGATCCTCCCCGCCCCCGCCGCCGAGGTAAAATTCCTTCACATCCTCGTTATTGGCGAGTTCTTCGGCGGTCCCATCGAGCACGATTTTACCCTGCTCCATGATATAGCCGTAGGAGGCACAGGAAAGCGCCATGCGGGCATTCTGTTCGACCAGCAGGATCGTGACGCCAAGTTCGCGGTTGATCTGGCGAACGATGGAGAAAACCTCCTTCACCAGCAGTGGCGACAGGCCCATCGACGGTTCGTCCATCAGGATCAACTTGGGCCGGGCCATCAGCGCGCGGCCAATCGCCAACATCTGCTGCTCCCCGCCCGACAGGTACCCGGCTAGGCCGGTGCGTTCCTTCAAGCGCGGAAAGTACTGGTAAACCCGGTCGATATCGCTCGAAATCTCCCGGTCCTTGCGGGTGAAGGCTCCCAGCATCAGGTTTTCCCGGCACGTCATATCGGCGACGATACGGCGGCCTTCCATGACCTGGAAAATCCCGCGCCGCACGATCTGGCCGGGATCGAGCCCACTCACCGTCTCGCCCGCGAACTGTACGTCGCCGCGCGTAATTTCGCCGTCTTCAGCCTTCAAAAGACCGGAGATCGCCTTCAGCGTCGTCGATTTGCCCGCGCCATTGGCCCCCAAAAGGGCGACGATCTCACCCTCCGGCACGGTCAAGCTAAGCCCGCGCAGCACGAGGATCACATCGTTATAGACGACTTCGATATTATTCACCGACAGCAGCGTTTTCGCCGCTTCGGGCTTCACGGCAGCTTGCGCCACGTCTCCCCCCTTTCCCCCAAGGGCCCGGCCTTCCCCGAGAGGAAGACCGGGCGGGAGTGAATTTACCAGCCGAGCAGTTCGAGCTTACGCTCCAGCTTCACATCGGTGGCCTTATCGAGCTTGATCACCTTGCCGACGAGATCGGGCAGATTGCCGTCGGTATTGCCAGAAACGGTGGTCTTGAACAGCGCCACATCCAGCGTCGGGCGGTGATCATCCTCGGCCCAGGTCACCGGACGGCAGACACCTTCAAGGCCCGCCGGAACCCAATCCTTCTTCTGGTAGAAGGCTTTCTTGACGTTCGGACCAGACACGCCGCCGTTCTTATCGGCCCAATCCAGCGCTTCCTTCATGTAGTAGGACGCGCAGATCCCCGCGACATAATGCAACGAGCGGTAACCGCCCGCCGCATCCGTCCGCTTGGCAATGTCCCGCACCAGCTTCATACCCGGCACATCGGCGCCCCACAGAACATCGGTGCGCATCGGGTAGATAACACCATTGCCCGCCGCACCCGCTGCCTTCAGCGCGTTTTCATCGACGCCCCAAACATTGCCGAGGAACTGCACATCGACCCCGGCGGTCTGGCAGGCCTTCATAACCGCGACGTTGGAGGCCGCCGTATTGCCAAGATAAGCGTAATTGGCGCCAGATTGTTTCAGCGTTAGGCACTGCGCGGTGAAGTCGCCGGGCGCCAGCGGGAATTGAATGGCGGGCAGCACGTCGAACCCAGCAGCCTTGGCGGCTTCTTCCCCGGCGGCTTTCGGCGCATTCGGGTAGGGGTGATTGGCGCCCATGTGAACATATTTCGGCGCCCCGGCCTTGCCCTTGGCCTTCCAGTCCGCCGCTGCCCATTGCACCATCGCGCGCAGCGAGTCGGAATAGCTGGGACCGTAGAAGAAGTTATAGGGCGTGCCTTTTTCGGTGCGCGGCCCCTTCTTTTGCGGGTCGGTCAACTGCCCGGCGTAGGAGCCGGAGAGGTAGGGGATTTCGTCCTGCGTGACGAAATTGACCAGCGCTTCGGTATCCGCCGTGCCCCAGCCCATGATGGCCGAGACCTTGGGGCTATCCCCCACCCACTTCTTGTAGGTCGCCAGGGCGCGCGGCACCTGATAGCCGTAATCGACCGTATCGATATCGACCTTCTTGCCGTTCACGCCGCCGTTGGCGTTGATATGGGCGAAAGCATCGGCAACGCCTTCCCCGAACGGCTTCCCGATATCGGAGGTGCCGCCGGTGTAATCGGCAAGATGGCCGATCTTAATTTGGGCCGAAGCGATCCCCGGCACGGCGAGCGCCAGAACCAACCCCGTCGCCGATAGTAAAGTGTGAACGCGCATCGTTACCTCCCAGTGAACTTTTGCGGTGTAAGGAACTTTCTCCCGGTGGCCGGTTTTTCGGGGCCTTAGTAGGAGAAAGGATAGAGCTTCCAGTAGGCTTTCACCTGCTTCCACCGGTGGGCCAGCCCATCCGGTTCGAAGATCAGGAAGAGGATGATCGTGGTGCCGATGGCAATTTCGCGCAGGTAGGAGACATTCGCCCGCAGCCCCAGCGCCGTATCGATGACGGTCCCCGAGAGAAGACGGGTAAGCGCATCCATCGCTTCCGGCAGCAGCACCATAAAGGCGGTGCCCATCAGCGTGCCCATCACCGACCCCAGACCGCCGATGATGATCATGCCGAGGAACTGGATCGACAGAAGAATGGTGAAACCTTCGATGGAGACGAACTGGGCGTAATGGGCCGAGAGCGCCCCGCCGATCCCCGCGAAAAACGCCGAAAGACCGAAGGACAACACGCGGTATTTAGTGAGGTTGATCCCCATCATTTCCGCCGACAGATAATGGTCGCGCACGGCAATCAGCGCCCGGCCATCGCGGGAGCGCATGAGGTTCGCCACCATCACAAAAGACAGCACCAGATAGACCAGCACGACATAGAAGTAGCTTTTGTCGGACGTAAACTTATAGCCGAACAGCGAAAACGGCTCCGCCGCCGCCCCGGCCACGCCGCCGGTGAACCATTCGGCGCGCGAGAAGAAATCCTGCAAGATGATCTGCGCCGCCAAGGTGGCAATCGCAAGATAGAGACCTTTTAGCCGCGCTGCCGGTAGGCCAAACAGCATACCGACCGCCGTGGTCATGACCCCGGCCAGCGGGATGGCAAAAAAGACCGGAATGCCGTGATTGCTGATCCAGGCCGAGGCAAAAGCCCCGAAGCCAAAGAAGGCGGCATGCCCGATGGAAATCTGCCCGGTAAAGCCAACGACGATATTCAGCCCCAGCGCGGCAATCGCGTAATAGCCGATCTGAATGAACAGCGCGAGCATGTAATTGCTGACGACAAAGGGGGACGCGGCGAGCAGCGCCACCCCTAAAACCGCGAACAGAAACGAGTTCCGCGTATCAAAAATATGCGTATCCGCCGCGTAGCTGGTGCGGAAGTCGCCACACGGGCGCAAGCTGACGTTTGCCATAATCTATCGCCCTCCGCCTAAACGCGTTCGATGTCGCGGGTACCGAACAAGCCATAGGGCTTGATCATCAAAATCAGGATCAGCACGTAGAAGGGCGCCACTTCGTACATATTGCCCCAGTGCAGATATTGGCTATCGATGTAATGGGCGAAATTCTCCAGCAAGCCGACGATCAGCCCGCCCAAGACCGCGCCGACCACCGAGTCGAGCCCGCCCAAGATCACCGCCGGGAAAACCTTGATCCCGAAGGCGGAAAGCGCTGAGGAGACGCCGTTCACGAGACCGACGACGACGCCCGCGACCGTGGAGACCATCGCCGAGATGGCCCAAGCCATCGCAAACACTTGTTTGATCGAAATCCCCAAGCTCTGCGCCGCTTGCTGATTGTAAGCGGTCGCCCGCATCGCAAGCCCGTAGCGGGTATATTTGAAAAAATAGGCGAACCCGGCCATGATCAGCACCGATACCGCCAGCGATAGGCCGTAAGCGGTTTTCACCTGCAGCCCAAAGATCGAGAAGGACTGGGTATCGAAGACCTGCGGAAAGGGCTGGGCAAAGACGCCGAAGGCCCATTTCATCGAGGCTTGGAAGACGATGGACAGGCCAATCGTTACCATGATCACCGAAATAATCGGCTCGCCAATCAAGGGCCGTAGCACCACCACCTGCAACAGCACGCCAAAGGCGGCCATGAAGGCGAGGGTTAGCAGGAAGCCGACAAAAAACGGCACCTGATATTTGGTTAGGAAGAACCAGCAAATCCAGGCGCCAATCAGCAGAAATTCGCCCTGGGCGAAGTTCACCACTTGGCTGGCCTTATAGATCAGCACGAAACACATGCCGACGACGCCATAGAGCGTGCCGACGATCAGCCCATTGAGCAGCAATTGCCCGAGCAGGGAAAGATCCATCGTCCCATCCTCCCCTTAGGCCGCGCGCGACCGGGGGCCGCTTTTGGCGGAACCGCCCGCGCCCCCGCTGAGATCGACAACGCGCACCGACGTTTTGATGCGTTGCTTGGTGCCGTCTTGGAAAACGATGGTCGTGTCGATTGGCACGATTTCCACATCGTCGTAAACGGCCTGGATAATGTCGGCGTATTTTTCGTTGATCACGCCGCGCCGCACTTTGCGGGTACGGGTGAGTTCGCCATCGTCCGCGTCCAGCTCCTTATACAGCAGCAGGAATTTGCGGATGCGCTGGAACTCCGGCAGCCCCTCGTTCACTTTGCGCACTTCATCGTGCAGCAGCGCGTAGGTCTGGTCCTTGGCCGACAGGTCGGAATAGGTCGTAAAGGCGATCCGGTTCTTTTCCGCCCATTTCGACACAACCGGGTAGCGAATGCAGATCATTGCCGCCAGATAATCGCGCTGGTCGCCGAGGATAACGGCTTCGGCCACATAGGGGCTGAACTTCAACTTATTTTCGATATAGGCCGGGGAGAAACGGTCGCCGCCCTTAGTGGTGGCGATGTCCTTAATGCGGTCGATGACCGTCAGATGGCCTTTCTTATCGAAATAGCCCGCGTCGCCCGTATGCATCCACCCGTCGCGAATATCGGCATTCGACGCCGCCTCGTTCCGGTAATAACCCAGGAACATATTGGGGTGGCGGGTCACGATTTCGCCGATGCCATTCTGGTCAGGATTATCGATGCGGATTTCGATGGTCTTGTCGAAGGCAACGCCCACCGTATCGAAATCCACCTCGCCCGCCCGGTGGATGGTATAAGCCCCCATCGTCTCGGTCTGACCGTAGAGCTGACGTAGCGGCACGCCCATCGCTTGGAAAAAGCGGAAGGTATCCGGCCCCAGGGCCGCGCCCCCCGTTGCCGCCGACCGCAGGCGGGAGAAGCCGAGCCGGTCGCGCAACGCCCGATAGAGCAGGAAATCGGCTAAGAACGAGCGTTTACCCGCCGCCAGGGCCTTTTGCCCCAGCTTATTGCCCAGCTCGTACATCGCGCGCTTCAACGGGCTCGCGTCCATAATCTTGGCGCGCACATCGCCCGCGATCTGTTCCCAGACGCGGGGGGCGAGCAGCGCGAAGGTCGGGCCGATTTCGCGCATATCGGCCATTTGAGTTTCCGGCTCTTCGACGAAATTGACCACCATGCGGCAGACCAGCCATTTCGCAACAGCATAGACCTGCTCCATGATCCAAGGCAGCGGCAGGACCGAGACGTAATCGTCCTGCGGGCCTTTCGGATCGACCGACAGGTAGGAATGGGCGTGGCGGACCAACGAGCCGGAGGTCAGCATCGCTAGCTTCGGGTTCGAGGTCGTACCGGAGGTGGTGCAGAGCACGGCCACCGCCTCGGTCTCCGTCGCCGCGACGAGGTTTTCGAAGCGCGACGGTTCGGCCCGGTCGGCGCGTTCGCCATTTTCCAGCAGGACCGACAGTGGCACGAGGCGCGGATCGTCATATTTCCGCATACCGCGCGGGTCGGCATAAATAATATGCTTCACGGAGGGGATACGGTCGCCGAGCGAGATCAACTTATCGATCTGCTCCTCGTCCTCGCAGATCATCACTTCGATGTCGGCGTAATTGACGAGATAGGCGACCTCATCTTCCATCGCGTCGCGATAGATGCCAAGGCTCATCGCCCCCAGCGTATGGGCCGCCACTTCACCCATCACCCAATCCGGGCGATTATCGCCGATCAGGCCCACGACGCTGCCCTTGGTCACGCCCAAATCGGCAAGGCCCAAGGTGAAGGCTTCTGTGCGCTCCAGCACCTGCCCCCAAGTGAAGCTGACCCAGATGCCGAATTGTTTTTCGCGCATCGCGGTTTCAGTGGGGTAGCTGCGGCCATTGTGTAGCAGCAGCTTCGGAAAGGTATCGAGCGCGGTTTCGGTTTTGCTCATCGCCGCCCCCTACGCAACCTGGGCCGAGGCCGCATCGGCCTCCGGCAAATCATCGACTTCACCCAAATAGGCGCGGCGCACGTGATCGTTTGCCAGCACCTCATCGGGCAGGCCGTCGGCGATCTTCTTGCCGAAATCCAGCACCATGACGCGGTGAGAAATATCCATGACCACGCCCATATCGTGCTCGATCATCACCACGGTCATGCCCCATTCCTCGTTGAGGTCGAGGATGAAGCGGGCCATATCCTCCTTCTCCTCAAGGTTCATCCCGGCCATCGGTTCATCCAGCAGAATCAGATCGGGCTTCAGCGCAATGGCGCGCGCCAGTTCCACCCGCTTGCGCAACCCATAGGAGAGGGTACCCGCCGTGGCGCGGCGCACATGCTGGATTTCGAGGAAATCGATGATCGTCTCCACCTCGCGGCGGTGGCGCAATTCCTCGCGCCGAGCGCCGGTCAGCCAGTAGAGCGACCCGGTGAAGAAATTATTGCGCAGCAAATGGTGGCGCCCGACCATGATATTGTCGAGCACGCTCATATGACCAAACAGCGCCAGGTTCTGGAACGTGCGGCCAATGCCCAAATCGGCGCGCTTGTTCGGCTTCAGGGCGGTCACATCCTGACCCTTAAAGCGTACCCGGCCCTCCGACGGCGTGTAGCGGCCCGAGATGCAGTTGAGCATCGAGGTTTTACCCGCGCCGTTCGGCCCGATGATCGAAAAAATCTCACCTTTGCGGACGGTGAAGCTGACATCGGTCAAGGCACGGATGCCCCCAAACCGCAGCGACACGCCCGCTACTTCGAGTAACGGTTCCGTCACATTTCCCCCCATTTCAGGGCTGCGCTTTGTAATTATCCTGCGCTTATACCCCGCTTCCTGACACAGAGTGTTATTCCTACACGTAAAGTGTCAAGGTGATTCGTGCGGCGGAAGTCGGCGTTTTAGGCGTTGAGCGAGGGGTAAAATCTGACGCTCGCGTTAAGTTACCGATGCAACGGCAGACCCACACCCCGCCCCGCCACACGACAAAAACGGGCGGCCTTTCCCGGTAAAACCGCCCGTCGCCACCCTTTTTTCCAGTTTCGAAAAACACAACGGGCGGGAAAGCCCATCCCGCCCGTCTCCCCGCCCTCGCGTATCGGGACTGCCCAGCAAGGGCTACCCTGCTGCCGACTGCCTTTTGGCGCACATCCCTTGTGTAAAAATGCCCGGCCTAGGCATCGACGTAATAGGCGATGCCCTCATACACGAACCCAACCAGCTTGGTGACGGTCGCCCGCTCGCTTTCGCTCGCGGTATAAAAATGACTGCCCGTATTGCTATTATAAAAGCGGTACAGCGGATCGAGGCCGCCTTGGGAGGAGGTTCCGGCGAGATAGGCCACCCCCTCATAGGAAAATCCGGCCAGTTTCGTCACGGCGTCCCGCTCCGTCGCATCTGCCGTATAGAAATGCGTTCCGGTATTATTGTTGTAGAAACGATAGACATAGGCGGGGTGCCCCCCGGCGACTTCAAACGCACCGAACGCAATACCTTCATAAGAATATTGCGGCAGCTTTTCGCGGATCGAGTCGCGCTCCGCCGTGCTCATTGTATAGAGATGGGTGCCGGTCGCCGTATTATAGAAGCGATACACCGGCGAGGATGTGATCGTCGTCGTCACGCTACTCGCCTCGACAATCCGTCCATCGCCGAACTGCAGCTTTTCAAACCCAGTCAGCGTATCGCGCCCATCGGTCCCCGATACGGTGATCGTACCATTGGAAACCGCAAACTTATAATTACTGTACGCCCCGCTGAAATAGGCCGTATCCGTTCCGGTGCCGCCGTTCAGCGTATCGTTCCCCAGCCCCCCTTGAATGAAATTATCTGCGCTATTGCCCGTAATCACATCATCATAGGCCGACCCAGTGACCGACTCGATGAGCGTACCATAGGCAATGCTCAGGTTGTTTTCGCCGAGGTAGAGATACTCCTGACGGGCGGTATACCAGCTTACAAGCGACGCTTGGCCGTAGAAGGTTTGAACGCTGGTTGATAACTCGCCGATCTCACGGTCGATGGCTTGGCTAACGGTCCGCTTACCGATGGAGCTGAAGCTACCAGGGGTGAGATCCAAGATCGAACCATAGGCCTGGTTAGACAGATCGATGATATCGCTACCGCCGCCGTCATAGATCATCTGCACAAAAGGATCGGTCGAAAACCGGTACGTATTGGCTACGGTATCGACCTTAGCCCCATAGATCGCCTGGGCAGCGGCAACGTCGAAAATCCCGAGATGGGCTTGGCCCGAGGTCTCGAGACGCACATATTCCGATTTC
Organism: Elstera cyanobacteriorum; assembly: GCF_002251735.1. Lineage (NCBI taxonomy): Bacteria > Pseudomonadati > Pseudomonadota > Alphaproteobacteria > Rhodospirillales > Rhodospirillaceae > Elstera > Elstera cyanobacteriorum. The sequence goes on from NZ_NOXS01000035.1 coordinate 320,379, forward strand.
CAATCAACACCCGTTGCTGTCCGCGTCGCCGTAACTTTAATGTCGTAGGTATATTCTTGATCATAGGACATGACCGTCGTCTGAATACTATCTTTGGCATCCGCCAAAACCGGGGACTCATGCGGATGCTTAAGGCCGAGAGTGTGACCAATCTCATGCATCAACAATAGCGGATTGTAGCCCGAATCTGTCTCGGCTCGATTGATCCACACATCGCCCCGGTTAGAGGCCCCGACTTGACTACCGCTACCCGCCCCCCAAGCAAAGCCGGCGAAATCCGCCCCTGGCTCGCTCAAAGAAAAGAAACGCATCCCGACGTTTGCAGTGTCAGAAACTTCAACAAAGGTAATATTCGCGACCGCAGACCATGCCGCTAGGGCATCACGTGTCTGCTGCTTCATTGTATCAGTAAAAGTCTGAAACGTCGTTGCTGCAGTCCGCGTATCAGTAAATTGCGAAGCATAACTCGGAATGCTCGTCGCGAAACTATATTGGACGACGGCCGCCGTTCCCAACGCACTGGCACCGTTCCATCGCCCCAGATCAGCATCGACCAGGGTCGAAACCGCCAGCGCCTGATCGGAAGCCGACAGAGTGGGAATAACCGGCTGCGCCATTGTCTTGCTCCTTCAATCGATACTCTGACGGCTTACGCGCCTGTAACGGGTTTAGACGCAATTTCCTGCGCTGGCAGCCCTAAAATTAGATCCGCCCGCAACCCTGGGTGATTGTCACCCAGGATCAAGGAGCCATTATGGAGGCCCGCGACGGCGGAAACCAGACTCAATCCCAGCCCATTGCCGGGTGTCGTGCGGCTTTGCTCTAGCCGCACGAAGCGCCCGAGCACATGCTCCCGCTCTTCCGGTGGAATGCCCGGGCCGCTATCGGCCACCGAGACAAGGGCACCATCGCCGTGCGGGCCAACTTCCAGCGTCACACGCCCGCCGCCCGGCGTATATTTGATGGCATTATCAGCTAAATTCGCCAGCGCCTGAAACAGCAGATGGCGGTTGCCGTGAATCCGGGTCGGGGCGCTTTGGGTGACAGCCAAGGCAATCGCCTTATCCTCTGCCACCGCCTGATAAAGATCGGCGATATCGGCGACCAGATCGGCGAGATCAAGGTCAGTCATATCCTGCCGCCCAGCCCCTGCTTCGGCGCGGGAGATCGACAGAATGGCGTTGAACGTATGCAGCACATTATCAAGCTCGGCGATGGTCTTCTCCAGCGCTGCCTGCATCTGCGGCGGCTCCGCCCCCATCAGGGTCACTTCCAGCCGGGTTTTCAGGCGGGTCAGGGGGGAGCGTAGATCGTGGGCGATATTGTCCGTCACCTCGCGCCCGGCCCGCATCAATTGATCGATCTGCGCCAGCATGGCATTGAGGTTTTTTGCCAACCCGTCGAACTCGTCGCCACTGCCGGTAACGGGAACGCGCTGCTGCAAATCCCCCAGAATGATCTGGCGCGTCGTGCGGTTGATGCCATCCAAGCGGCGGCGCATGTCGCGCCCCATGACAATCCCGCCGACCAGCGCCAATAACACCGCCGCCGCCGTCGCCCACAGCAGCGCCTGGAAGATCAGCTTCTCAAAACTCTCGCGCTCCACCAGCGTGCGGCCGACCAGGAGGTGATAACCTTCGGCCAGCAGGAACGACATCGCGCGCGCCCGCACGGCATCGCCGGGTTGGCCGTCATCCTCGCCGTTCGGGGCGGGCAAACGGAAAGTGGCCCAGCGGCCTTCCCGCTCCGCATCGGTCGGCCAACCGGGCAAATTCCCGGCAACGCGGGCGAAATTACCGTCCGCCAGCAGATAAACGCCAGTGCCGACCCGATCCGCCGCGATGCGTTCGTTGATCTGGTCAATCAGACCGGTCACCCCATGCTCGCGGTAACCGTCCGACAGGCTGGAGATTTCGGTAACGATAGTATCGTTAAGCTGCCGGTCGATCAGCCCGATGGTGACGCCGTAGACAAACCCGAGGATCGTTAGCACCGAAACGACGAACAGCGTCGCATAGACGGCAACCACCCGAAATTTCCAATGGCGCAGCAGCTTGCGCATCGCCGCCGCTTACTCCGGCGCGCGCAGGCAGTATCCCGCCCCGCGAATGGTATGCAGCAGCGATTTTGGGAAATTCTTATCGATCTTCTGGCGCAGGCGCGAGATATGCACGTCGATCACATTGGTTTGCGGGTCGAAGTGATAGTCCCACACATGCTCCAGCAACATGGTGCGCGTGACCACATGCCCGGCATTACGCATCAGATATTCCAGCAGCATGAATTCGCGCGGCTGAAGATCGAGTTCCTGCCCGCTACGGGTGACGAGGCGCGAGAGCAGATCCATCTCAAGGTCGGCGACGCGCAGCTTGGTCGTCACGCTTTCCGTCACGCCGCCGCGCCGCATTAAAACTTCGATGCGCGCCAAGAGTTCGGAGAACGCATAGGGTTTGGTCAGATAATCATCGCCGCCCGCGCGCAAACCGCGCACCCGGTCATCGACGGCAGATAAGGCCGACAGGATTAGCACCGGCGTCTTATTGCCCGAGGCGCGCAGCGCCTGAATGATGGCCAGCCCATCAAGGCCCGGCAGCATGCGGTCCACCACCAGCACGTCATAGGTGCCGCTCATGGCGTGGAACAGCCCGTCCTTACCCTCGGCGGCATGATCGACGATATAGCCGCTTTCCTTAAGGCCCTTCACCATATAGGCGGCGGTATCGACATCATCCTCGATCACCAGAATACGCATGGGCGGCCCAACTCCTTCGTCGATCCTTTTCTATCAGATACGATTGCTGGGCGGCAGGCGCTTCTTAAATTTTGGTTAGAGTTAGCGGGCAGAAAGCCGCGCCTGCGAATGATCCCTGTTCATCGGTCGCATCTTCGACCATAGTTGCGCCGCCTAACCGGCTGCACTTGCGTGGGAATTTCATGTTTCAGATTGCGTTCATCCTGATCGGCGCCAACGCCTTCCGGGGAAAATGGTATATCGTCGCGGCGCTAGGGCTGGCGTTGATTCTGCTGGGGTTGTTCGTTGCCTTTGGCCCGGCCAGCCATGCGTTGCTGATCGCCCATGTCATCCTGGGCGGAATTTTTCTGATCAATGGGCTGGTCGTCGCCCTTGGCGGGGCGACCGCACGCGACCGCAGCCCTTTCCGCGCTTTTCTGAAATCGGGCGGCCTTGCGCTGACGGGGGCCTTGGTGCTGCTCTCGGCCTTCTGGACGCCGGTAGCGCTCGCCATCGCCTTGGGGATTGCGCTGCTGATTGATGGCGCTTTCCGCATTGCCTCCACGCTCGTCATTCTATTTCCCGGCTGGCGCTTCGTGCTGCTGATCGGGGTGATCGAAATTCTGGCAGCGCCGATGATCGCCCTCGGCTGGCCGCTGCCCTATGAGAGCGCCGTATTGCTGGCGACCGGACTGATGCTGGGGCTGTTTGGCTGGTTCTTGATGAGCTTCGGTCTATCGTTCCGCACCCTGCCGCCGGAATTTTCGATCCTGAATCTGCCGATCTTCGCCAAACGCGGCTGGTATAGCCACGCCCCGATCCTCGTGGGCGACGATGACCCGGAAGATTTGGCCCGCCCACCGCTGACCGTCTATGTCTGGACACCGATGGGCGTCGCCGCCGATCCCGAACGCCGCCTGCTGATGGACCGCTATCTCGCTGCCGTCGATAAAGACGGCAGCTATTCCACCGGCCATTCGGCGTTGGAGGTGAAGCCCGATCTCTACATCAGCCATTACCCCAGCGAGGAATTGGCGATCCCGGAAAATATGAACAAGCTGAGTTCGCTCCAAGCGCTGGCCAATACGATCCAGAAGGGCGAATTCCACGATAGTTATGAAGGCGACGTGGACTGGTGGTGCGCCGCCGACGTCCAGCTTCAGTTCCCGCGCTACAGCTACCGCCGCCTGCTGGCTTTCTGGCTGGGCTATAGCCAAGATCCAACCTATCATTTGACCAACCGCAATTGTTCGGTCGTTGCGGCGGCCGGGCTGGATGCGGCCTTGGAAGGCGTTCTGGCCGGACGGCGCCCGTGGCTGCGGCTGCTCGGCCTGCTGCTCGACCCCGACCTTTGGGGCGCGATACTGGCGCGCAATCGCGCCATCGCCATGACCTGGACGCCCGGCCTGTTCCACGATTATGCCCGCGCCCTCAACCGCGTCATCAACGGCGGGCAGAAGATGCCCTGGCTGCAACGGCTGCGCTGGTTCATCTACCGCGCCCGCCTGAGCGCAAAAACCTTCGAGCGGAAAGGCAAGCTGCCATGATTCGCCCCGACATTCTCTCCCGCGCGGCGGTCTGCCTTGTCGCGCTAATGTTCGGCCTATCCTATAGCCTCTCCGCCGCGCTGATTGCCCTCGATCTCGCCAAGATGGGCCTCAGCGAAGGGTGGATCGGCGCCAATGTCGCCATGCACGCGGTTGGCGTGCTGATCACGGCGACCTTCTTGCCGAAGCTGGTGGTGAGAACCGGCATTCGGCGGCTGGTGATCTTCGCGTTGCTGCTGGCCGCCGGGCTGCTGGTGGCTTTTCCGGCCCTGCCCTTCCTCTGGCTATGGTTCCCGCTGCGTATCCTGCTAGGCATGGCGTCGGAAATCCTGTTCGTTCTGTCGGAAACCTGGACCAATAGCCTTTCGACGGAAGAAACCCGCGCCCAATCGATGGCCGTCTATACCGCCGCCCTGTCGGTCGGCTTCGCGCTTGGCCCGGTCATCCTGTCGGTCTTGGGGCCGGACGGCGGCATCGCCTTTTGGGCCGGGGCCGCCATCATTCTGGCTGCCGCCGCGCTGATCGCCTGGCCGGGGCTGGAAGTTCCGCAGTTCGACAAGCCCGCCCCCGGCTCCCCCCTACGGTTTATGGCGATGGCCCCCGTCGCCATCGCCGCGGTAACGCTGAACGCCGCCGTGGAAACCACTGGCCTGTCGTTCCTCTCACTCTACGCCATAGCCTTGGGCTGGGCGGAGGGGGAGGCGGCGCGGCTGATGGCCGTGATGATGATCGGCGCCATTCTGCTGCAACTGCCCATCGGCTGGATCGGTGATCGGGTGAACCGCACCGGCTTTGTGTTGATCCTTGCCGCCGCCGCCTCGGCGGGGGCTTTGCTCTGGCCGCTGGTGCTGGGCAATGAATGGGCGACCTACACGCTGCTGTTCATCTGGGGCGGGGTTTTCGTCGGCATCTATACGATAATGCTGACGATTGTCGGCAGCCGCTTTGCTGGGGCGGAACTGGTCGGCATTTATGCGGCGATGGGGCTGGTCTGGGGCGTCGGCGCGCTGCTGGGCCCCGTGCTGGCGGGGGTCGCGATGGAAGCGACGCGGCATGGTCTCGCCTATTACATCGCCGCGCTCTGCGGGGGGTTCGCACTGTTTGCAGCGACGAAGCCGAGAAAATCCTAGGCCCGAATAAATGATACGGCGGGTGAGGGCACAGGGCCGCTCACCCGCCCCTCCCCCTATTCCTCCATCGACATCAGCGACGCATTCCCGCCCGCCGAAGTCGTATCGACCGAGATCGTCCGTTCCGCCGCAAAGCGCGTAAGGTAGCGCGGCCCGCCCGCCTTCGGCCCGGTGCCCGACAGGCCCTCGCCCCCGAAGGGCTGCACGCCGACGACCGCGCCGATCATCGAGCGGTTGACGTAGACATTGCCGACGCGGGCTTTCGAAATCACCCGCTGCACCGTTTCATCGATGCGCGAATGCACGCCCAGGGTTAGGCCGTAGCCGGTGGCATTAACGGCCTCCACCACCTTATCCAGTGCGCTCGCCTCCCACCGCACCACATGCAGGATCGGGCCGAAAACTTCGCGGTCGAGACGACTGAGGCTATCGATCTCGATGATTTCGGGCGGGTAGAACGTGCCCTTCTCCGCCCCCGGCGGCAGCGGCGCCTTGAAATGGCGGGTGCCAATCTGACCGATGAGCTGGCTATGGGCGGTCAGCCGGTCGCGGGCCGCCGCATCGATGACCGGGCCGATGTCGGTCGACAGCTTGCCCGGATCACCCAAGATCAAATCCGCCGCCGCGCCCGACAGCATCTTGATCACCTTATCGGCCACGTCCGACTGCACGAACAACACCCGGCAGGCCGAACAGCGCTGCCCCGCCGATTGGAAGGCAGAGATAATCACATCCTGCACCACCTGTTCCGGCAGGCTGGAACTATCGGCAATCAGCACGTTCTGCCCGCCGGTTTCGGCGATCAGCGGTACGATGGCCGCGTCTTTGGCCGCGAGATGGCGGTTGATCCGCCGCGCGGTTTCGGTAGAACCGGTGAAGGCTACGCCCCCGATGCGCGGATCGGTTACCAAAGCCTCGCCGACCGCAGGCCCGCCGGGGATGAGGTGCAGCACATCGCCCGGAACCCCCGCGGCGTGCAGCAGCTTCACCGCCTCATACGCCACCAGCGGCGTTTGCGGCGCCGGTTTGGCAATAACGCTATTCCCCGCGACCAAGGCGGCGGCAACCTGCCCCACGAAAATCGCCAACGGGAAGTTCCACGGGCTGATACAGACGAAAACGCCGCGCCCATGCAGTTGCAACTGATTGGTCTCGCCCGTCGGGCCGGGCAACGGTTCCGGCAGAAACTCGCGGCGGGCCAGCAGGGCGTAATAGCGGCAGAAATCGATGGCTTCGCGCACTTCGGCAATCGCATCCGGCAGGGTTTTCCCGGCCTCGCGGATCAACAGCGCCAGCAGCCGCGTGCGCTGGGCCTCCATCGCATCGGCCGCCCGCATCAGACATTCGGCGCGCACGTCCGCCCCAAGGTTTGACCAATCGTGCTGCGCCGCCAGGGCGAGGCTGATCGCCTCATGGGCATCCTGCACCGTCGCCTCGACCACCGTGCCGGGGGAGCGATTATGGTCGGCAGGGTCGAGCACCGGCTGCTCGGCGCCCACCCCATCGTTCCCGCCCACCAAAGGCCGGGCGAAGGTCGCCTTCTGCCATTCTTTCACCAGATCGGCCATCAGCGGATCGGTTTGCAGCGGGTCTGACAGGTCGATGCCGTTGGAATTCAGCCGCTCCGGCCCATAGAGATTGGCGGGCAGCGGAATGCGCGGATGGGACTTATCGGCCTGGGCGCTCATATAGGTCACCGGGTCTTGGGTCAGGCTTTCGATCGGGGCGCCCGCCTTGGCAACCTGATTGACGAAGGAGGTATTGGCCCCATTTTCCAGCAAGCGGCGGACGAGATAGGCCAGCAAATCTTCGTGGCTGCCGACCGGCGCATAGACGCGGCACGGGCGATTGAGCGCCTTAGGGCCGACCACCCCCTGATACAGCGCCTCGCCCATCCCGTGCAGGCGCTGGAATTCGTAATCGGTGCGATTGCCCGCCAATTCCAGGATCGCCGCCAGGGTCATGGCGTTATGGGTGGCGAAGGCCGGATAGAAGTTCTTCGAGGCCAGCATGAATTTGGCGCAGGCGAGATAGCTGACGTCCGTCCCCGCCTTGCGGGTGAAGACGGCATAGCCCGGCAGGCCGCGTTCCTGGCCGCGCTTCACTTCGCTGTCCCAATAGGCGCCTTTGACCAGGCGCACCAGTAGCTTGCGCCCGTGGGCCGCCGCCATCGCGTCCAGAAACTGCAAGGTCGGCAGCGCGCGCTTTTGATAGGCTTGGACCGCGAGGCCCAGCCCGTCCCAGCCCTTAAGGCTCGGGTCGCCCGAGACGGCGGCGAGAATATCGAGCGAAATTTCCAGCCGTTCCGATTCTTCCGCGTCAACCATCAGGCCGATGCCGACATCCTTGGCGGTCTGGCACAGCTTCAACAGCGCCGGGACCAAATCGCGCATCACCTGATCGGCCTGGGCCACCTCGTAGCGGGGATGCAGGGCGGAGAGTTTAACGGAGATATTCGGCGCATCGATCATCGGGCGGCCCTTAACCGCCGTGCCGATGGCGCGGATGGCCGTTTCATAGGCTTTGAAATAGCGGTCGGCATCGGCGCGGGTGCGGGCCGATTCGCCCAGCATATCGTAGGAGTGGCGGTAGCCTTCCTTCTCCGCCGGGACGGCGCGGTCCAGCGCTTCCTCGATGGTGCGGCCCATGACAAACTGTTTGCCAAGGATCTTCATCGCCGTGCGGATGGCGGCACGGATCACCGGCTCCCCGGAGCGGGCGACCAGCTTGCCCAGCATATCCGACACGAAGCCGCCCTTCTGCGGTTCCGGCTTATCGAGGTTCACCACCCGCCCGGTCAGCATCAGCGCCCAGGTGGAGGCATTGACCAGCACCGATTCCGACTTGCCGAGATGGGCATCCCAATCGGCGCCGCCCAGCTTATCGCGGATCAGCTTATCGGCGGTTTCCGCGTCGGGAATACGTAGCAGGGCTTCGGCCAAGCACATTAGCGTCACCCCTTCACGCGTAGAGAGCTGATACTCCTGCAAGAATTGTTCGACGCGGCCGCCGCCTTCCAATTTCAGCCGCATCCCGGCGATAAGTTGCGTTGCGCGGGTGCGCACCCGGTCCGCCAAAATCGGATCGAGCTTCGCCTGCTCGATACGTTCCGCAATGACCTTATTTTCATCCGCCCGATAATAGGGCGCAATGGCGGCACGCAGGGCTTGCACAGGGGCCGGAAGAGCGGGGGCCGAAGACGACATGCGACACTCCGAAAGCAGGCCGAAGCCGTATCGGCCCCAGCGGGTTAGGTTCATATGATTATTCGGAATATCATAGTTTTCATCGGGTTTCCGTCTGGAATTTAAGGGTAGTTTCCGATGATCTAGCGGATTATAAAATCCAACACCGATGATTCTTCGTTAAACGAGACGAAACCGCCGATGCTGGATGATCTCGATCTTAAAATTTGCCGGGTTTTGCAACAGGATGGCCGTCTGTCGAATGCCGATCTGGCCCGTGCCATCCACCTGTCCCCCGCCGCCTGCTTTGACCGGGTCAAACGGCTGCGGCGGGAAGGCTATATCACGGGCTTTGCAGCGCTGCTGGACCCTGAGAAATTCGACCGGGGGCTGTTAGTCTTCGTGCAAGTACTGCTCGACCGAACCACCCCAGACGCCTTCAGCAATTTCGCGGCTGCCGTGCGGAATATGCCGGAGGTCTTGGAATGCCATATGGTCGCGGGTGGTTTCGATTATCTGGTCAAGGCTCGCGTTAAGGATATGGCCGAATACCGCCGCTTCTTGGGCGATGCGCTGGTCAGCCTACCCTCGGTCCGGGAAACCCATACCTATGCGGTGATGGAGGAAGTGAAAGCCCAGGTCGGGTTCGGGATTTAGCTAAAAATTCGAAGAATGGACCGTTCGGTTTCTGCCCCAAATGCAAGGCCGCGGGTGACCAATTGCAGTTTGGTTTGCAGGGCGACAAGGTTTGCCCCTTCTTCCTGCACATCGGCCAAAGCCAACGCGCGCGCGCCATTGGTCTGAGAGCGCATATAATCCTGGGTAAAGCTCAACCGTGTTTGCAGAATAGAGACGTTCGTTACCATACTTCCTGCAAAACTGCGGTTTTGGAGAATGGCATCGTCAACGCCAGCAACAACAAAATCCAGCGCCCGGTTAAAAGTTTCCGCGCCAAGCCCCGTATCTGGGGCGAAGATCGCCGCAGACCAGAGAGTGCCACCGGTCGAGACGGTCTGGATGGCCGCAGAGCCCGTTAACTCCGCCCCAACATAAATAAACATTTGCGAGGCAAAGAAAATATTTAGCCCTGACGTATTTGTATAGGTATCGGTATACAGCCCGCGAATGGAAGCTACATTCAGATAATAGGGATTGACGATATTAGCCGAAACAACGGTCCCATTCTGAATAAGATCCGTCGGAACCGCTGCACCAACAGAATTTCCAAACGCATATTTTACGACGGCAACGGCTGAGAAATTCGCCCCTGTGCTCCCCCCACGCTCAAGATAATAAAGACCAACCGTCGGGGCCGTAAGCGTTACGAGGGAAGCAATCGACGCATTGGTAACCGTGCCGAGCGTTCCCGCTGCCGATGTATTATAGGTCGTCAAACGCTGGCCAGTAATATCTAACCGGCTTGCCGACCGATCAGAAAACTCGGTTGCTAACCGAGCTTGTGAATTCGCAACAAGCGTTAGCCCCTGATAGCTCGCGTCAGCAGTCATATAATCAATTTGAGATTTTACTGAATTATATTGAACACTTAAGGCAGACCGTTCCGACGCCGTGGATGTTTTAGCCGCGACCAGAATTCCCTTAAGTTGACGCAAAAGACCATCAATCGCCGAGGTTGCCGTCAGAGCCGTAGAAATTGCAGAAACCGACTGATCAATCTCATCCCGTCGGGTTTCAAAACCAGCTACCCGGTCATCCAGGCTCTTGATCTGAAAATAGCTCGAGACATCATCAACAACCCGATCAACCTTCCGCCCCGTGCTAATCCGCACATGGGTCGCCGCAAGCGCGTCCTGCGTCTTCTGAAGCACAAGAAGGTTCGTGCGCATACGCGCACTGAGGGTAATCGGCTGCATCACGAAGTCCCCTTTCTGAGAACCCCTAGGTCAAATCGCCGCCTTTCTGCGGCTTGTCGTACAGCATAACGGAAACCCGTGATACGACAACGGCAGTATTACCCTGTATGTCGTTAAAATTCTCTCTATCATCCTAGGCCGAATAGAAAAACCGGGGCAGTTGGTACAGCCCCGGCTCTCTGTTCACAGCGATTATTGACCGTTAGGCAGCGTGGTGACCGCCTTCGAGGTAAAGCGCACGCACTTCCGGGTTCGACAGCAATTCCTGCCCGCTGCCCTTCAGGCGAATTTCGCCATTTTGCAGCACATAGGCCCGGTGCGCCACCTTCAGCGCGTGGAAAGCATTCTGTTCGACCAGCAGGATCGTCGTACCATGCTCGCGGTTCAGATCCTGAATGGTCTTGAAGATCTGCTTCACGATCAGCGGCGCAAGACCCAGCGACGGTTCGTCCAACATCAACAAGCGCGGGCGGCTCATCAACGCGCGGCAAATCGCCAACATCTGCTGCTCCCCGCCCGAGAGCGTCCCGGCGCGCTGCGCCTGCCGCTTTTCGAGAATCGGGAACATCGCAAACATTCGGTCGAGATCGTTCTTATAGTTCGCCGGATCGGCCAAGGTGCAGCCCATCTGGAGGTTTTCAAGAACGGTCATGCGCGAAAAGATACGCCGCCCTTCCGGCACCTGCTGAATACCCAGCCGGGCGATATCTTTGAGCGGCAAACGACCGATATCCTTGCCTTCGAAGGTAACCGTACCGCGCGCCGCGCGCGGATTGCCGCAGATGGTCATGAGCAGCGTCGATTTCCCAGCGCCGTTCGCCCCGATCAAGGTGACGATTTCGCCCTGTTCCACCGTCACATCTACGCCTTTCAGCGCCTGGATATGACCGTAATAGGTGTGGACCCCTTTGAGTTCGAGCATCGGCATCGGCATCACCCGTGGGTTGCGAGGTCGGCAGCGACCTCCGGCGGCAGTTCGTCGTCTTCCTCTTCGCCCAGGTAGGCTTTGATGACGACCGGGTCATTACGGATCTCTTCGGGCGTGCCCGCAGCAATCCGCTTGCCGTGATCCAGCACATAGATGCGGTCCGACACCTGCATGATCACGCTCATATCGTGTTCGATTAGCAGAATCCCAATCTGCTCTTCATCACGGATACGGAACAGCAGCTTGTTGAGTTCGAGCGATTCGGAGGGGTTCAAACCCGCCGCCGGCTCGTCAAGGCAGAGCAGCTTCGGACCAACGCACATGGCACGGGCGATTTCTACCCGGCGCTGCGCCCCATAGGGTAGGTTCCCGGCTTCTTCATCGGCGCGGTGGGTGAGACCCACGAGGTCGAGCCAATATTTCGCCTTTTCCACCGCTTCCTTTTCGGCCTTGGCATAGCCGCCAAGATTGAACAGGCCAAGGAACGTATAGCCCGAAGCACGCATCAGCGCATTGTGCTGGGCGACGATCAGGTTTTCCAGCAGCGTCATCTTCGGGAAGAGACGGATATTCTGGAAGGTGCGGACCACCCCCGCCACTTGCGCGACCTTATGATTATCCAGCTTTTGAAGCTGATAATCGCGGTCAGGATGGTGGAAGGTCAAATTGCCCTCGGTCGGCTTGTAGAAGCCGGTGAGACAGTTGAACAGCGTGGTTTTGCCCGCGCCGTTCGGGCCGATGATCGCCGTGATCTGCCCCCGGCCCGCGACCAGCGACAGATTGTCGATGGCGACGAGACCGCCGAAGCGCATGGTCAGCCCATCCACCCGCAGCAGCGGGTTTTTGACGGCGCTATCGTCATACTGAGCCATGATCTCAGGCCCCCTTGTTCGTATGAAGCCGCAGGGTAGGTTCGCGATGCGAGACAACCCCCTTCGGACGCCAGACCATGATCAGGATCATTGCGGCCCCGAACAGCAGCATGCGGCTTTGTTCGAAATCGCGCGTCACTTCCGGCAATAGCACGAGGAAGAGCGCGGCAAAGACGACGCCGATCTGACTGCCCATCCCGCCAAGCACGACGATGGCGAGAATGGTCGCGCTTTCCATGAAGGTGAAGCTCTCGGGGTTGATGAACCCCTGCTTCGCCGCAAAGAAGCTGCCCGCGAACCCGCCCAGCATAGCACCGATGGCAAAGGCCGTTAGCTTGGTGTTGGTCGGGTTCATGCCCAGCGATTTACAGGCGATTTCATCTTCGCGTAGGGCTTCCCAGGCGCGGCCAATCGGTAGCTTGCGTAAGCGATTGACCAGCCAATTCGTCAGCAACGCCAGAGCGAGAATGACGAAATAGGTGAAAATGATCTGGTGGGTGCGCTCATATTCCAGCCCAAACAGGGTATGGAACGCCCCCTCGCGGTTCCCAAACGGCGCGATGCCGAAGAAATCCATGCGCGGGATCGAGGCGATGCCGTTCGGCCCGCCAGAAAGCGAGCCCCAGTTTAGCAGCACGACGCGGATGATTTCCCCGAACCCGAGGGTGACGATGGCGAGGTAATCGCCACGCAACCGCAGGGTCGGCGCGCCGAGCAGAACACCGAAGATCGCGGCAAACAGCCCGGCGAGCGGCAGGCACTCCCAGAAGTTCAGGCCAAAGTTGATCGACAGCAGCGCGTAGCTATAGGCGCCGACCGCGTAAAAGGCGACATAGCCGAGATCGAGCAGCCCCGCGAGACCAACGACGATATTCAGCCCCCAACCGAGCATCACGTAAATCAGCACGTTGATGCCACGATCCAGCCACGAACGGTCGGAGAAGGGCAGGAACGGCAGCGAAATGGCGATGCCCAACAGGACATAGCGCAAGACCATCCCGATCATCTTTTGCCGGGCAATGCTCTCGGGCGTCGGTTCGGCCGATTTCTTCACCGGTTTGAATTCCAGGAAGAGCTTGAACAGCAACCGCCCGACAAAACCCGCAATCACGGCATAGGCCAACAGGTCCCAGCGCCCGCGCACAGACAGCGCGCCGTTCTGGTCGTAGGTCTGCAAGCCAATCAGCGGAAAGGCGAGAAAGAAGCTGACGAAGGCGGTCATCACCGCATCCTTCAGCAGAGCCGGAACATCGATAGCGCGGCGCGCCATCCCCGGCGAAACCTGAGTGGACATGGATTAGACCTTCTCGATTTCAGGCCGGCCCAGCAGGCCGGACGGCATGAACATCAGCACCAGGATGAGGATCGAGAAGGATGCGACATCCTTATATTCGATGGAGAAATAGGCCGAGAACAGCGCTTCGATCAGGCCGATCAGCAGGCCCCCGAGCATGGCGCCCGGCAGCGATCCGATCCCGCCCAACACCGCTGCGGTGAAGGCCTTCATCCCGGCAAGGAAGCCGATGTAGAAATCGACAACGCCGTAATACATCGTCACCATCACCCCTGCCACGGCGGCCAGCGCCGCGCCGATCACGAAGGTGAGGGAGATGGTGCGATCGACATTCACCCCCAGCAGTGCCGCCATCGTGCGGTCCTGTTCGCAGGCGCGCTGCTGACGGCCAAACGGCGTGCGGGTGATGAGATAGGTAAAGCCGACCATCAGCAGAATCGTCATCACAATGATGAAGATCTGGATGTAGGTCAGGCGGACGGTGAACCCGTCGAGGTGCAAGAGCTCAAAACTACCGCGCACCACCGGCGGGATCGGCTTGACGCGCGCCCCCTGGGCCAACTGCACGTAGTTCTGCAGGAAGATCGACATCCCGATGGCAGAAATCAGCGGCGCGATCTTGGGGGCGCCGCGCAAGGGCCGATAGGCCACGCGCTCGATCACCCAGCCGTAGACGGCAGTAAAGAACACCGCCGCCAGCAGCACCGCCACCAACCCCAGCGGCACGGCGGAAATTCCTGCCGCCGCCAGAAGGGTAAAGGCGATCACCGCCACGAAAGAGCCGATCATATACACTTCGCCGTGGGCGAAGTTGATCATGCCGATGATGCCGTAAACCATCGTGTACCCGATGGCAATCAGCCCGTAAATGGACCCAAGTGTGAGCCCATTGATCAATTGTTGTAGGAAATATTCCAAGCCAGCCCCCACACACGGCCGGGCCGCCTTCGATGATCGAAGGAGCCACAGCGATGAAGCCTCAAGCACGGCGGACGAGGAAACCCGACCGACCGTCCTGTTCAACCCGTTCCTCAGTCCGCGCCCTGATCGTTTTTTTTGGTTTCGACCAGTCCCTGTGGCACTTCCTATGGGTTAAAATCCCCAGAATCCCAGGCGGGTCAAGCTGATTCTGGCGAAATTGGGGCTTAAACGGCGGGAGTTTTTGTTTCTTGTTTTTTTCAGAATGTCTCCCTTCCGAAATTAGAAAAAAATTACAGTTTCAAGCGAAAAGGACAGCAAAACGGACATAAAGAAACCCCCAGCAGGATGCAGGGGGTTCCTGTTCAACGGCACAAGCTATCGTGGCCCGGCGACCGCGCTTTCCGCTTAAATCTTTACGATCTTGCCGGGGTTCAGAATATTACTGGGATCAAAGGCGCGCTTCAGTTGACGCATCACCGACATCGCTGGGCCATGTTCGGCCTGCATAAAGGGGATTTTACCGTAGCCGACGCCGTGTTCGCCCGTGCAGGTGCCGCCACAGGCAATCGCGCGGTGAACCAGCCGTTCGTGCAGCGCTTCGGCTTCGGCAATCTCGGCGGGACTGTCGGGGTCGATCAGATAAAGCATGTGGAAATTGCCGTCGCCGACATGACCGACCAGGGTTCCTTGTAGGCTGCTCTGGGCCAGATCGGCCTTGGTTTCGTGGATGCAGCGCGCCAGCTCGCTGATCGGCACGCAGACATCCGAGGTAAGACCGCGGGCGCCGGGGCGCAGGCCGAGGGCGGCATAATAGGCCATATGGCGGGCATTCCACAGGCGCGAGCGATCTTCCTGGGTGGTCGCCCACTGAAAACCGCCGCCGCCGTTTTCTTCGGCGAAGGCGCGCACGATTTCCGCCTGCTCCTTCACCCCCGCCTCGGTGCCGTGGAACTCGAAAAACAGCGTCGGCGCGACGGGGTAATCGAGCTTGGAATAGCGGTTGATCGCGTCCATCTGCGCATCGTCGAGCAACTCAATCCGCGCCATCGGAATGCTGGACTGCATGACCTGAATGACCGTATCGACCGCCCCTTCCAGGGTCTTAAAGCTGCACACCGCCGCCGACATGGCTTCAGGGATACCATAGAGCCGCAGGGTAATCTCGGTCATGATCCCCAGCGTGCCTTCGGAGCCGACGAAGAGCCGGGTCAGGTCATAGCCCGCCGAGGATTTGCGCGCCCGCCCGCCGGTTTTGATAATCCGGCCATCGGCCAGCACGACGGTAAGGCCCAGCACATTTTCGCGCATCGTGCCATAGCGCACGGCGTTAGTGCCGGAGGCGCGGGTGGCGCTCATACCGCCTAAGGAGGCATCGGCCCCCGGATCGATCGGGAAAAACAGGCCGGTATCGCGCAGATATTCGTTAAGCTGCTTGCGCGTTACCCCCGCCTGTACGGTGCAATCCAGGTCTTCCGGGCTAACGCGGACGATCTTATTCATCCGCTGCAAATCGATGGTCACGCCGCCTTCCAGCGCCGCCACATGGCCTTCCAGCGAGGTGCCGGTGCCATAGGGAATGACCGGTACGCCATAGGCGGCGCAGATGGTGACGGCATTCGCCACTTCTTCAGTCGTCTCGGGGAAGATCACCGCATCGGGCGGCATCGTCGGGTGCCAGGATTCGTCGCGCCCATGATGGTCGCGCACGGCCTGGGCGGTGCTTACCCGCTCGTCCCCCAGAAGCTGTTTGAGTTCGGCCACCGCCGCCTCCAGGGCCGAACCGGAGACGCGGTGCTTTTGCGGTGCAACAATTGTCGCCATGACATTTCTCCCCTTTCCGCGACCCTAGGCCCCGGGGTGGGCAGGCGACAAGCGACGATACGGACGGGCCGCCCCGCCCCCCGTGCAAGACTAGAAAGCGGTAAAATCCCACGCAGTCTCCGCCACGGCTTGATCGATGAAGGCGCGGACTTTCGCCGGAACCAGCCGCCCGCCGGGATGAACAATATGGATCGGCAGCGGCGGCGGTTCGAAGGCGGTGAGCAGGGGGACCAAATCGCCCGCCCGCACGGCATCGATCACCTGATAGGACAGCAGCCGAACGATGCCGCCATTGCGGGCGCAATGCCAGATCGCCGCATCGGCGCTATTGGTCGTGTAGTGGGGCTGGATCGGCAGGCGAATGTCCTGCCCTTCGGCCTGGAAGCGCCATTCGGCCACCCCCGGAGCAATCGCGAAGTGGATCAGCGCATGCGCCGACAGATCCGCCGGATGGGACGGCACGCCGCGCCCGGCCAGATAGGCGGGGGTTGCCACCAAGATACGGCGAACGGCCCCTAAGCGCCGGGCAATCACGCTCTGGTCGGCCAGATCGCCGATGCGCACGGCAAGGTCGATCCCCTCTTCGACCAGCGCGACGTTACGGTCAGACAGCAGAAGCTCCCCCGAAACCCCTGGATGGCGCGAGAGATAGTCGCACATCAGCGGGCTAACATGCAGCCGCCCGAAGACGTTAGACGCCGCCACCGTCAGCCGCCCGGCGGGATGCGCCCGTTCCTCCCGCGCCAGCGCCTCCGCCTCATCAAGATCGAGCAAAAGCTGACGCGCGCGAATAAGATAGCGCTGCCCGGCATCGGTTAGGGAAACCGCCCGGGTCGTGCGGTTCAACAGGCGCAGGCCGAGATGCTCCTCCAGCCCCGCCACCAACCGCGTCACGGCGGAGGGCGTCAAACCCAGCTTGCGCGCCGCCGGGGCAAAGCCGCCCCCGTCCGCCACGCCCACGAACACCCGCATCGCCTGCAGCCGATCCATGATTATCCCAAAAATCGCAATAGTCTGTTTTAGATTTACTGAATTATCGCAAGTTAGGAAAGATGAGAGGGTCTTCTCAACGGCGCCCCACAGTGGGGCCGCCCCGCAGGAGAGACCCAATGTCCCATATCCCGACCCCCGCCAGCCTCGACGCCGCCCCCGCTGCCAGCCAGCCGCTGCTGAGCAAGGTTCAGGCCCAGCTTGGCAGCCTGCCGAATTTCTTCCGTCTGCTCGCCACAAGTCCCGCCGCGTTAACGGGCTATCTCGACCTGGGCGCCGCCCTGAGCCAGGGGGAGCTTGACCTGAAGACCCGCGAACGCATTGCGCTGGCGGTCTCCAAGGCCAATAGCTGCGATTATTGCGGCGCGGCCCACGGTTATCTCGCCACCCATCTCGCCAAACTCGACGCGGCGGAAATTCGCGCCAACCGGGCGGGTGGATCGACCGATACCAAGGCCGACGCCGCCGTGCGTTTCGCCACCGAGGTGGCCCGCAGTCAGGGCCGGATCGACCCGGCAACGCTGACCGCCGCCCGCGCCGCGGGTTTTTCCGATGCGGCCTTGATCGAGATCGTTGGCGTCGTCACCCATGTGACCTTCAGCAATCTGATCAATAACGCTTTCGATACCGAAATCGACTTCCCCCTCGCCGCCTAAGGCAAATCCCGAGCGGGTCACGCGCCCCGCGACGACGCATTTGCCTTAAAACGCTAAAATCGGAGCGCCCGCCATGTCCCAGTCGCCCAGCAGCGATATCGCCTTCACGCCCAGCGTCAAAGCCCTGCAAACGCGGCTGGGATCGCGCGCGCAATATGCCAAAATGGAAGCGCGCGGGGAGTTCCGCACGGAAGTAAGCGCCGATCTAACGCTGTTTCTAGCCGCCCAGCGTAGCTTCTATCTGGCAACGGCCACCGCCGACGGTCAGCCCTATATCCAGCACCGGGGCGGACCGCCGGGGTTTCTGAAAACCCTTGATTCCGAAACGCTCGGCTTTGCCGATTATCGCGGCAACCGCCAGTATCTGTCGTGGGGCAATCTGCTGGATAACCCCAAGGTGCATCTGTTCTTCATGGATTACACCCACCGCCGTCGCATCAAACTCTGGGGCACGGCACAGGTGATCGAAGACGACCCGGACCTGATCGCCCGCCTGCACGATCCCATGGCAGAAGGCGTGCCGGAACGGGCCATCCTGATCCGCGTTGCCGCCTGGGACATCAACTGCCCTCAGCATATCCCCCAACGGTTCGAGGCGGCGGATGTCGCCGATGCGCTGGCAGCGCGGGACGCCCGCATTGCCGACCTTGAGGCCCAGATCGCCGCGCTTACCCAAGGATAGGCGCGGCGGCGGGAGGAGCGCGGCGTGTTAACGCGCCGTCTGGCCGAACAGGATTTTCTTCTCCTCGTCGGTCATCGTCGGGGTCTTGCGCATCCCTTCGCCCTTGGCATAGGCGGCAATCGTCGCCGGGCGGGCGGCGATGGCGTTAAACCAGCGCTTTAGGTTCGGGAAATCGTCGAGGTTTTGGCCCTGGCGCTCGTGCGGGACGATCCAGGGGTAGGCCGCCATATCGGCGATGGAATAGGCATCGACGATAAACTCCCGGCCCTCCAGGCGCTTGTTCAACACACCATACAGCCGGTTGGTTTCCTTCACGTAGCGGTCCATCGCGTAGGGAATTTTTTCCGGTGCATATTGCACGAAATGGTGGTTCTGCCCGGCCATCGGCCCCAGGCCGCCCATCTGCCAGAACAACCATTCGGTCGTTTGCACGCGGCCGCGCAGGTCTTTGGCCAGGAACTTACCGGTCTTTTCGGCCAGATAGAGCAGAATGGCGCCCGATTCGAAGACCGAAATCGGCGCCCCCCCGTCCGCCGGGGCGTGATCGACGATCACCGGCATGCGGTTGTTCGGCCCAATCTTCAGAAAATCCGGGTGGAACTGCTCCCCTGCGCCGATATTAATCGGCTTGATCTGATACGGCAGCCCGGCTTCTTCCAGAAACAGCGTGATCTTATGACCGTTCGGCGTCGGCCAGTAATAGAGATTGATCGACACAGCGCGCCCCCTCGGCTTTGGTTAACACCGTTCCAAGGTGGCGCAGACCGGGCCGGGCCGCAAGGGGGGACGCTGAAAAATCAGGCGGCTTGCGGCGTGGGCGGCAGGAGGGGCCGAATCAGGCGCGGCCAATACTCAAGCCCACCCGTCACCGCATCGGCGGCGTCCTGCATCGCCTCCAGCCAATAGGACACCGGCGTTGCAGCGGTGAGGTCGAGGTCGGCTTCCACCGTCCCATCTTCCTGGTGCATCACGCCCGATAGGCGCTTGGCGATGCGGCGCATCGGCAGGTTTTCTGGCAGACAGAGCATAATCAAGTGCTGCGCGCCGCGATTGCGGGCGATGGTGACCGCACGGCCCGTCAATTCCCGCCCCAGACCGGCGCGCTGGAAGTCGGGTTCGATAGAAATCGCCAGCTCGGCGCGGGTTTCCGGCACGGGCAGCGGGCTTTCGAACGCCAGTTCGACAAAACCGCGCAGCACGCCTTCAACAAAAACGCCGACCGCAACGGTGCGGCTCCAGTCCAGCCCCGCATACCGGCGGGCGATCCACTCGCTCGAAACCGTGCCGTGGAAGCGCAGGCGCCGGTCGGAATCCGGCAGGCGGCAGAGATGATCGACCATCGCCGAAGCATCGGCGGCGCCCAGTTTACGGAAATGACCCATCACACCCTCCTTCCCCCGGCCACACGGCGGGGTATCGTCAGGTCCAATCGCGGATCGTTCTCTCCCGGAGGCTTTTTGCGCCGCCGCAATTTACGGTGGCTTAGCCTCACAACTCCCGATAAATCGGGGCACTGCTTATGGTGCAGCGCAGCATTTAGCGTGACTACATAGGTAACGGCGCCTGCCCCATCCGTCAACCCCCCAGGCCCGTTCTGGCGGGTGACGAAACCGCATCGGGGCGATAAGGTGCCGTGCATCACGTGCAACCCTAAGCCGGAGAGGAGGCCCTTCCCGATGGATCTGATCACCGTCAGCGCTGTTCTGGCCGGCGTCGGCTGGGTGCTCGGCGGGCCTTTGGGCGGCTTGATCCATGATTTCCTTGGCGATGCCTGTGACCGGCTGACCGGCGACCGGCCTCTGCCGCCGCCCGACCAGGCGGTGAAATCCATCGCCTTCACCATCGGCGTTATTGCCCTATCGGCGAAAATGGCGAAGGCCGATGGCGCGGTGACGCTGCCAGAAATTACCGCTTTCCGCCGCCTATTCACCGTCTCGCCGGAAGAGCAGGAGAACGCCCGCCGCGTTTTTGACCTGGCCCGCCGCAACACCGCCGGGTTCGAAACCTACGCGCGCCAGATCGCCGCGCTGTTTCCGCCCGCGTCGCCGGTCTTGGAAGAACTGTTGGGCAGCCTTGCCGCCATCGCCCGCGCCGATCACGAAATCCACCCGGATGAGGTGACCTATCTTCAGCAGGTAGCCGCGATTTTTGGGTTTGAAGGCCAAGCCTTCCGTGCGGTGCTGCAACGGCATCTGGGCCTTGATGCCTGCTGCGGCGATCCCTATTGCACCTTGGGGGTGGAGCCGAGCGCCAGCGATGCCGATATTCGCCGCGCCTATCTGGCGCTGGTGCGCGACCATCACCCAGACCGGCTGATCGCCGGTGGCTTGCCTGCGGAAGCCATCAGCCTTGCGACCGAAACCCTGGCCGGGATCAATGCCGCCTGGGAGACGATAAAGAAAGAGCGCGGTTTAGCTTAACCGCGCTCCTCATCTTCTGGCAGAAGCGGAAGATTACCTCTGCTTTGCCGTTTCAATCCCGGCCAAAATCAGTTCCTTGGCCTTCTCCGGGCCTTCCCAGCCCAGCACCTTCACCCATTTGCCTTTTTCGAGGTCTTTATAGTGGGTGAAAAAGTGGTTGATCTGGTCGATCAGGATTTCCGGTAAGTCGCTGTAATGCTCCACATCCTTATAGGCGGGCCACAGCTTCGTTGCCGGAACGGCCAGGATCTTTTCGTCGACGCCGCTTTCGTCTTCCATCATCAGCACGCCGACCGGGCGGGCGCGGATGACGCAGCCCGGCACGATGGGATGATCGGTCACGACCATGATATCCACGGGGTCGCCGTCGCCACTCAGCGTATGCGGAATGAACCCGTAATTGACCGGATACACCATCGACGTATGCACGAACCGATCGACGAACAGCGCGCCGCTGTCCTTGTCGATTTCATATTTCACCGGCGGCAGGCCGCGCGGGTTTTCGATGACGACGTGAACGTCTTCCGGCGGGTTCGGGCCGATGCTGATCTTCGACAGGTCCATCTTTTCCATCCAGGGCAAAAGGGAATTTGCGGATGAGGCAATACAGGCGCTTGCCAGCGAAGGCAAGAGAGCTTACCTGCGACCAATGGGAACGCTCACAGGGAACCGCCCGCGATGACCGATGCCGAATTGCGCAACCTGCCCGTGCTGGTTCTGCCAAAAACGCCGGAGGAGGCTCAGCGCCAAGCCCAGCTTGTCGAAACCTCGTTCTGGAAAAAGCTCCAGCGCCTCGCCGCCCGCCTGCCGTTCGCGGGCGATCTGCTGGCCGCCTGGTACGCGGCGCGCGACCCGAAAACCCCCGCGACGACCAAACTGGCGCTGACCGCCGCCCTCGCCTATTTCGTGCTGCCCTTCGATACCGTGCCCGATTGGATCGCAGCCCTCGGCTATGGCGATGATTTTGCCGTGCTGATCGGGGCGATTAAGCTCGCGGGCGGCGCAATCACCGAGGCGCATCGCGAGGCCGCCCGCAAGATGCTGGAGAAGTTTAAGCGGGGCTAGTCTTCGACCTGCGCCCGGCGGGCCAGTTGCGCCTCGCGCCAAGCGATGAAGCAGGTCGATCCGGCGATGATCCCCGCACCCACGAAGGTTAGCGCATCCGGGGTTTCGAAGAAAATCAGATAGGCCAGCACCGCCGTAATCGGCAGGCGCAGATAATCGAAGGGCAGGACCATCGAGGCATCGGCCAGACTATAGGCGCGGGTCACGAAAATCTGCCCCGCCGTTCCCAAAATGCCGATGGAGACCATGACCGCCCATTGCCCCGGCGTCGGCGCCTGCCACACCCAAAGCGCCGGGATAAGCGCAATCGGCGTCGTCAATAGCGACAGATAAGCGACAATCGTGGTCGACGGCTCGGTGGTCGAGAGCCGCTTGACCGAGAGGATCGACCCGGCAGACGCCGCCGCCGTCCACAGAGCTACCATCATTTCGACCGACAGCGGCGCATGGCCCGGGCGCAAGATGACCAGCACGCCGATAAAACCGATGACCAGCGCCATAATCCGGCGCACCCGCAGCACTTCCCCCAGAAAAACCGCAGCCCCCAAGGTGGCGAAGAGCGGCGCGGTAAAGCTGAAGGAAACGCTATCGGCCAACGGCAAATGCGCCGTGGCGTAGAACCCGCCCAACAGGCCGGAAATACTGAAGAACGTCCGCAGCAGATAGGCCGGAAACTGATTGGTGCGCAGCACGCTGATCCCCTGCCGCCAGATGAGCGGCACCAGCAAGGGGATCCCCACGGCGATGCGGACGAAGGCGACCTGGAACGGGTGCAAGTCCACCGTCACCAGCCGGATCAACACCCCCATGCTGGAGAAGACCAAGCCCGACAGCATCATCCAGATCGCCGCCTGCACCGGCATCGGGCAGCGCTTGATTGCCGCCTCGAAACTGGCATAGGGATGGGAGAGGAGAAGCGGCAGCGGCATGAAGGGTCTTCCAGGGAAACGCCCGGCGGCGCTAAGGTCCGCACTCGGCTTTTCATCCTGGGCCGCATCCCCAATGGTTTGGTGTGAAACTAAAGGAACCCAGCTATGCAGTTTCTGGTCATTGCCCGCGACGGTACCGACGCCGACGCGCTGTCCCGCCGCCTCGCCACCCGTGACGCCCATCTGGCGAATGTGAAAAAATATAAGGAAGCCGGAAACATTATCGTCGGCGGCGCACTACTGAGTGCAGAAGGCACGATGAACGGCAGCGCCCTGATCGCCGATTTCCCCGACCGCGCCGCGCTGGACGCCTATCTGAACAGCGATCCCTATACGCTAAACGGCGTGTGGCAGACGTTCGACGTGACGGAAATGAAGCTGCCGCCAGTTTAAGACAACATAAAAAAACCCCGGCGGGGGGCGGTCGCCGGGGTTTCGTCTTGTTAAGCCGTTTACAGCGCCACCGCGAAGGGGGCGCCCGTCTTGGCCTTAACCTCGTCGGCCGTCACGCCATCGGCGAGACCGATCAGCGTCAGGCCGCCGTTCTTGCGGTCCACATCGAAGACGGCGAGATCGGTAATGATCCGATCCACCACCTGCGTGCCGGTCAGCGGCAGGGTGCAGGCTGGCAGAATCTTCGGGCCGCCGTCCTTGTCGTTATGTTCCATGACGACGACGACGCGCTGCACCCCGGCCACGAGGTCCATCGCGCCGCCCATGCCCTTGACCAGCTTACCGGGGATCATCCAATTGGCGAGATCGCCATTAGCCGCCACCTGCATCGCGCCGAGAATGGCGAGATTGATGTGGCCGCCGCGGATCATGCCGAAGCTGGTGGCGCTGTCGAAGAAGCTCGACTGCGGCAGCGCCGTCACGGTCTGCTTCCCGGCATTGATCAGATCGGCGTCTTCTTCCCCTTCATAGGGGAAGGGGCCGATGCCCAGCATGCCGTTTTCGCTTTGCAGCGTCACATGCATACCGTCCGGGATATGATTGGCGACAAGCGTCGGGATGCCGATGCCAAGGTTGACGTAAAAACCGTCGCGCAATTCCTGTGCGGCGCGCGCGGCCATTTGATCGCGGGTCCAAGCCATAGTCTGTGCTCCGATCCGATGTTAGGCGCGCGGCCGGGTGGTGCGCTGTTCGATGCGCTTTTCGGCATCGGGCGTATGAACGATGGCGTTCACGAAAATACCGGGCGTGTGGATCTGATCGGGGTCGATCTCGCCGATCTCCACCAGATGCTCGCACTGCACGACAGTGAACTTACCCGCCGTCGCCATCGGCGCGTTGAAGTTGCGCGCCGTCTTGCGGTAGACGAGGTTGCCTTCGCGGTCGGCCTTCCAAGCGTGGATGATCGACAGATCGGCCACCAGCCCGGTTTCCAGCACGTATTTTTCGCCGTTGAACTCGCGCACATCCTTGCCGTCGGCAACGATCGTACCCACACCCGTCTTGGTGTAGAACCCGGCGATCCCGGCGCCGCCCGCACGGCAGCGTTCGGCCAGCGTGCCCTGCGGATTGAACTCCAGCTCAAGCTCGCCCGACAGGTAAAGCTGCGCGAACAGCTTATTCTCGCCAACATAGGACGAGATCATCTTTTTGATCTGGCGCGCTTCCAGCAGCTTGCCGAGGCCAACGCCATCGACGCCGCAATTGTTGGAAATGACCGTGAGGTTTTTCACCCCGGCGAGTTTGATGGCGTCGATCAAGACATCAGGAATGCCACAGAGGCCGAAGCCCCCGGCCATGATCACCATCCCGTCGAACAGACGCCCGGCCAGGGCATCGACGGCGGTCGCGTGGACCTTATTCATGCGAGTCAGTCTCCCCCTCTGATAGTCGCATTTGCCGCCGTTCGGTCGGCGGCAGGTTCAACCATGCTTATCGGGAACGCCCCGGTGCGAGGCGTTTTACCGCAGCGCAGTCTTAGGCGATAAACCTGACGCGTCAATCATCCTTTAGGCGCAATTTTCGGTCGCCTCTCCTGTCCCATTGGCAGGGAACCTTGTGCAAGGTTCGACAGAGGCGCCGGAAACCCCTATACAGCGGGGGTTAGATCGCCGTGAGGATGGATGACCGTGGACAGCGTATTTTGGCAGGCGCTTTTTCTGGGGCTGATCGAAGGGCTGACGGAGTTTCTGCCCGTCTCCTCCACCGGGCATCTGATCCTGCTTGGCCATCTCATCGGCTTCGAAGGGCCGCCGGGCAAGATCTTCGAGATTGTCATTCAGCTTGGCGCCATTCTTGCCATTGTCGTGCTCTACTGGCGCAAGCTGTTCGGCGTGCTGCTGGCAGCGCCGAAGGATAAGGCGGCGCAGCGCTTCATTCTGGCGATCCTGCTCGCGTTCCTGCCCGCGATGATCATCGGCGCTGGGGCGCATGGCTTTATAAAAAGCGTGCTGTTTTCCCCCTGGGTCGTCTCCATCGCGCTGATTGTCGGCGGGATCGTCATTCTGGTGATCGAGGGGCTGCATCCGAAAGAACGCTTTACCGATATTGCCGATATGCCGCCGAAAACCGCGCTTGCCATCGGGTTTATCCAGTGCCTTGCGATGATCCCCGGCGTGTCGCGTTCCGGCGCCACGATCCTGGGGGCGCGGATGATGGGGCTTGATCGCAAGACCGCCGCCGAATTTAGCTTCTTCTTGGCTGTGCCCACCATGCTGGCAGCGACCATCTATGATGTTTACAAAAACCGCGCCGATTTGTCTTTCGATGGCGGCGTGGTAATCGCCGTGGGTTTTCTTGCCGCCTTTCTGACGGCGCTGCTGGTGGTGCGTACCGCCGTTGGCTTCATCGCCCGGCACGGTTTTACCCCCTTTGCCTGGTATCGCATCGCCGTGGGGGCGCTGATGCTGGGCGTACTGATCGCCCGGTAACCGGATGACATTTTCTGCCGACCAAGGGGCCGCCTGGGGCCGCTTGATGGCCGCCGCCCAAGCGGGCGATAGCGCGGCTTATCGGCAACTTCTGACCGAAATTCTGCCGTTCGTACGGGCGATCATCGTCCGCCAAATCGGCCGGACCGACGAGGATGCCACGCAGGAAGCGCTGCTGTCCCTCCATCTCGTCCGCCATACCTATGATCCCGACCGCCCCTTCAAGCCGTGGCTGGCCGCCATCGTCCGCCACCGTTTGCTCGATGGGCTGCGCCGCCAGACGCGGCGGGCGAAAAACGAAATCACCGTCGATGATTTCGATGTAACCGCCGACCGCTTGACGACGAATAGCGATCAGGAAGCCGTGGATGAGGTGCAGGCCTTGCGCCATGCCTTAGATCAGCTTCCCGAAGCGCAACGGCAGGCGATCTTGCTGGTGCGGCTTCAGGATAAGTCACTGGCGGAAGCCGCCGTGGAACTGGGGACCAATGTGGGGGCCTTAAAAGTCTCGGTGCATCGGGCGCTAAAGCGCCTGAAAAGCCTATTGGGGGGTGAATAGACGATGGACAGCGCCCGGCTGATCGACCTTCTGAGCACGGAGCTGCCGCCCGTTCGGCGGCTGCGCCCGCCGGGGGTGCGCGCGCTGGGCTGGCTGAGTGTGACCGGCCTGTTCCTTGGCCTCATCATCTGGGCGAATGGTCTGCGGCCCGATTTCGACACGATGGCCGCCCAACCGCGCTTTCTGGGCGAAACCGCCGCAATCCTGCTGACCGGCATCACGGCGGCACTGGCTGCCTTCAAACTGTCGATCCCCGGTGCCGCCCCGGCGCTGCGCTATCTGCCGCTGCTGCCGCTGGCCGCCTGGCTGCTGTTGATCGGCAAGGGCTGCCTGGATGACGCCAACGCGGGAACGCTCTATTGGGGCATTTCCACCCATTGCCTGCAACAGATAGGCTGGACCGGTCTTGTCTCTGGGGTGCCGATGCTGCTGATGCTGCGCCGCGCCGCGCCGTTCGAGCGGCTACCGCTGGCCCTACTGGCGGGCCTTGCCTCCGCCTCCCTCGCGGCCTTCGCCATGAGCCTCTATCACAGCTACGACACCAGCCTGATCGTGCTGGTCAGCCACGGGTTGATCATGGCACTGCTCACCCTCGGCTTCGGGCTGATCGGCCCGGCGGTGTTGAGGCGGCGCATTTGACCAAGTAATGCATTTGCATTACCCTTGAGTCGACAGTGCGACCTTCCAAGAGAATGCGGCCATGCCCGGTCTTGACCAAGAATTTTCAACCCTGACCGACCGTTACCAAACGACGATTCCAGCCAGCATTCGCCGTGCCTTGAACCTGACGAAAGGCGACCGCATTCGCTACAGCCTGGATGCGAGCGGGCGGGTGTATATCGAACCCATTCCCACCAATGGTTCGGATACCGCGCTCGGGCCGTTTCTCGATCTCCTGGAAGCGGATATTCGCGCACGGCCCACCGCCCTGGTATCGGTCGGCCCGGTCCTGGTCACGCAGATGCAAGCCCTGGTCGAGGGGGTGGAGATTGATCTCGACACCGCCCTTGACCCCCAAAACGATTAATCCTGCGCGGGATTGGCGATGCCTGACGTGACGGTCAATGGCTGGCGGCTTTATGCGCATCCGTTATTCGTCGATCAGTTGGAGCGCTTGAGCCGCGAGGTCGCCCTTCGCCAGGACGCCGACCCGGAACACTATCGGCAGAAAAACTGCACGAAACGGCTGGCGGCCATCCTGAGGCTGATCACCGTCGATATTCCCGCCGACCCCGGCCACCCGAAATTCCGGCAGGGCGATACCCTGGGCGATGCCCGGAAACATTGGTTCCGCGCCAAATTCTTCCAACAATACCGGCTGTTCTACCGCTTCGACAGCCGGGCGAAGGTGATCGTTTTTGCCTGGGTGAATGATGACGCGAGTTTGCGCGCTTACGGCAGCGGCACCGATGCCTATACGGTCTTCAGTAAGATGCTTGGGGCGGGTAATCCCCCCGACGATTTCCCCGCACTGCTCAGCGCCGCAGAAGCCACCTCTGGGCAAACAGCAACGATCCTGCGCGCCGCAAGCGACCTGTCTTAATACCGCCCCTGCGTCGAAAGACGGTTGACCCGTGGCGCCTCGATTGCCTATCGTCCCCGCCATGAGCATTCAGAAGGCCCCCATTCTTGCGACTGAAACGACCCGTCTGGCGGCGTCGGCATCGCTTGGCCTTCTTCTCGCGCTTCGACTTATCGGCGGCTACCGGCCCTAACTTGCGGCCATCCGGTAGCTGTAGGCGGGCCGCACGCACCCTCCCCATGCCGTTTAGGCCGACGAGTTGAGACTAGGATATTTCCGATGAAAATCGATGCCGCGACCAAATACCGTCCGTTCCAGCCCATCAATTTGCCGGATCGGACTTGGCCGAATGCGACCATCACCAAGCCGCCGATGTGGTGTTCCGTCGATCTGCGCGACGGTAATCAGGCGCTGATCGAACCGATGGGGCCGGACCGCAAGCTGCGCATGTTCAAGGCCCTTGTGGCGATGGGCTTTAAGGAAATCGAAATCGGGTTCCCTGCCGCCAGCCAGACCGATTTTGATTTCTGCCGCCAGTTGATCGACGAAAACCTGATCCCGGCGGATGTGACCATCCAGGTGCTGACCCAGGCCCGCCGCCCGCTGATCGAGCGGACGTTCGAGGCGATCAAAGGCTCGCGCCGCGCCATCGTCCATCTCTACAATTCCACCTCCACGCTGCAACGCCGCGTTGTCTTCGGGCTGGAGAAGGACGGCATTAAGGCAATCGCTACCGAAGGCACCCAGATCGTCAAAGAACTGGTCGCCAGCGTGCCGGAAACCGAAGTGGTGTTCCAATATTCGCCGGAAAGCTTCACCGGCACCGAAATCGACTATGCCGTCGAAGTTTGCGATGCTGTGCTGGACGTGTGGCAGCCGACCGAAACCCATAAGGCGATCATCAATCTGCCGGCGACCGTGGAAATGTCCACGCCGAATATCTACGCCGACCAGATCGAATATTACTGCCGCCATACCCGCTGGCGGAAGGAAACCATCGTCTCCCTGCATCCGCATAACGACCGGGGCACCGGCGTTGCGGCGGCGGAACTCGGCGTGATGGCCGGGGCTGACCGGGTAGAAGGCACCTTGTTCGGCAATGGCGAGCGGACCGGCAATGTCGATGTCGTCACCCTGGCGCTGAACCTGTTTACCCAAGGCGTTAACCCGGGGCTGGACCTGTCGGATATCAACGAGCTGGTTCGCGTTGCCGAATATTGCAATCAACTGCCAGTGCATCCGCGCCATCCTTACGCGGGCGATCTCGTCTTCACAGCCTTCTCAGGCAGCCATCAGGACGCGATTAAGAAGGGGCTGGATGCGCTGAAACGCTCCAACTCCAAGGAATGGGAAGTGCCCTATCTGCCCATCGACCCGTCGGACGTGGGGCGAAGCTACGAAGGCATCATCCGCGTCAACAGCCAGTCGGGCAAAGGCGGCATCGCCTATCTGCTGGAAACCGACTATGGCGTGACCCTGCCGCGCCGCTTGCAGATCGAATTCTCGCAAGTCGTGCAGCGCGTGACCGACGCCACGGGTAAGGAATTGACGGCGGGTAATATCTGGGAGGTGTTCGATAGCGAATACCTCAAAGCCATCGACCCGGTGGAATTCCTGTCCCATACGACGGTGCCGGATGCCCATGCCTCGGAAGTTCGGCATTTGACGGCGAAGATCCGCCACAAGGGCGCCGACGCCACCATCCAAGGCAGCGGCAATGGCCCCATCGACGCCTATTGCAGCGCCCTGGCCGCCCTGCACGGCATCGAAATCGACCTTCTGTCCTATAGCGAACAGGCGACCGGGCGCGGTCAGAATACCCAGGCCGTCGCCTATATCGAACTGAAGACCAAGGACGGCAGCCTGTGGGGCGTCGGCGCCGACCGTAATATCGTTACCGCCGCGCTGAAAGCCGTGACCTCGGCGGTTAACCGGCTGCTGACGGCCTAGGCGCGCGCCCAATCTGCCGCGTTTTGCCGCCGGAAGCCCCCGCTTCCGGCGGTTTTCATTTGGCCCTGCCCGCCGGGGCCGCGCTTCTGCTATAAGAATCGCTCAAACGGTTCAGGTTTAGGGGCATCATGGGGCAGAGGTCGGCGACGCGCGGGGCACTGTGGGTTATTCCGCTGGGGCTGGTTCTGCTGGCAATCGGGGCGGCGGTGCTTGTGCCGCGCTGGATCGACTGGACCCATTACCGGCCCGAGCTGATGGCCCTGATCGGCGATGTCACCGGCCGCCGCGTCGCCATCGACGGCGATGTCCGCCTGACCCTGCTGCCCACCCCGTCTTTGCGCGCCGAAGACGTGCGGCTGGGAGAGGCGGCGGGCGAGCGCTCCCCCATCTTCCTGCGCGCCACCGCCATTCAGGCCGACCTTGATCTCGGGGCTTTGATCACCGGCGCCGTGCGGGTTAGCTCCCTGCGCATCGATCATCCGGTTGCGGAGTTTCTCGATCTGCCGACCGGTACCGATTTCCTCGGCCTCGGGCGCGCCAGCCTTGATCGGGTGACGATCACCGATGGCGAAGCGGGATCACCGCTGATGGATGCGGGCGACCGGCTGACTGCAATCGATGCGGAGCTGGTGTTCGGCAAACCGGGGGAAGCCCCGCGCCTAACCGCCACCTTCCGGCATCGCACCCTGCCTTGGCGGCTCGATGGCAGCCTGGGCCGGGCATTGGCCCTCTCCATCGGCCCGCGCGGCGGCGGCCCCACCTTGCGCTTGACCGGCACGGTTGCCGAAGAGGGAGAAGCGCGCTTCGTCGGCAAACTAAAGGGCGAGGGCAGCCGGGGGACCGAGCTTGCCCATCTTCTCGGCTTCGGCGTGCCGAAACCGGCGGAGGGGCGGTTTGCCCTCGATGCCGCCGTCGATCTGTCGCCAGAGGGCCTATCGCTGCACGATCTCACCTTAATCCTGGGTGAGCAGCGGATCATGGGCGCCATTGGCTTTGCCTGGACCGATCAACTGACATGGCACGCCAGCCTGCGCGCTAACCGCTTCGATCTCGACGCCTTCCGCACCCCGTGGCAACCGCCGCTGGTGCCGCGCAGCGACTCGTCGCTGCCGAACGGCACGCTCACCCTCGCCGCCGACGCACTCGACTGGCGCTCCGGTGTGCTGCGGCAGGCCCGGATCAGCGCGGCCTGGGACGATGGCACGCTCACCCTATCGGAAGGCGCCGTTGTGCTGCCGGGCGGCACCGATATTGCCGTTAGCGGCGCCTTTCTGCCCGATGAAAACTGGCGCTTCGCCGGGCGCGGCGAAGTGGGGGGCGACGATCCCCGCCCCGCCCTGGTTTGGGCCGGGGCCGACCCGCGCTGGTTCCCACGGGGCGACCGCTGGCGGCGGCTCTCGGGCACGCTTGCCCTTTCCGGCGACCGCGAGCACCTGTCGGTGGACCGGCTGGACGTGAGTTTCGACAATAGCCGTGTGACCGGCGCCCTTCGGGTGGCCGCAGGCGACCGCCCGACGCTCAGCGCCACCCTGACCGCCGACCGGTTGCCGCTCGACGCGCTGCAACCCCTCACCCCCTGGGCCGAGTTGATCGGCGGCGACGGTGGCCTCGCCCCGCTGACGGGATTTGACGGCAGCCTCGCCCTGACCATCGGTGAAAGCCTGCTAGTCGATCATCCGCTGCGCGACCTACGGCTGACGGCACAGGTCGCAAGCGGGGTACTGACGCTGACCGAGGCGACGGCGCACGGCTTCGGCGGGCCAGAACCCTTCCGCTTGAGCGGGACGGTCGATGCGACCCAGACGCCGCCGGTTCTGGCGTTGAAAGCCAATGCCACCTGGGCCGATACCGCCCGCACGGGCGATCTTCTGCACGTGTCGCTGCCCGCGCGCGCTGGGCTGGAGGGGCGGGCTGCGCTGGCCCTCAATGGCCCGCTGGCGAAGGCCGATCTGGCGCTTGCCCTAAAGCTGGGAAGCGCCGACGCGCAAATCGGCGGCACCTGGGCACCCCTGGCCGGAACTGCCCTGCTAGACCTCGATGTGCTGCACCCGTCGCAACCTCAAGCGCTGCGGGATTGGACCCTGGGCCTGACCGCCGATGGCGACGGGCCGGTGAAACTGACCGGGCGGCTCGACCTTAGCCGCAGCCGCCTATACGCGGATAGTCTTGCCCTGCGCCTGCCCGATCTCGCGGCAGACGCGCGCGGCACGCTGACCTTTCCGGTCGGGGACGGCGGTTTTAAGCTCGACGGCGGTATCGGGATTTCCGTCCTGCGCCCGGCCCAATGGCGGGACAGCCCCGCCAGCAAAGCCCGGTTGGCCGACGCGCTGCTGTGGCCGCTGGAGGTTGATATCGCCGTGCGCCTGGGGCTGCTCGACCAAGCCCCCTATTCCCTAACCGATCTTGCGGGGCAACTGCGCTTTACCAATGGCACCTGGCGGTTCGACGATGGCACCGCGAAACTCTACGACGGAACGCTGGAGCTTTCGGCCCTGCTGGCCTTCGGGGAGAGCGAGCCGCACCTAACCCTGAACCTCGACCTGAAAGACGCCGCCCTAGGCCGCGCCACCGCCGCCTTCTTCGACGAACCGGACGCCGAGGGGCGCCTGTCGGCCCAGAGTATTCTGACGGCAAAAGCCCTGACCTTGGCCGAACTGCCGAGCCGGCTCAGCGGCACGCTGGCGGCGCAAAGTCGGGACGGGCAGATCGGCGGCATCGACCTTGACGGGCTGCGCGCGGCCCTAGCCCCAGCGACCGAGGGTAATCCGCAGCGCAGCGCCGACCGCGGCCTCGCCCTCGCCAATGCCTTCACCACCGGCAAACTGCCGTTTAAGGACGCAACCGCAGAGGTTACGGTCGGGAACGGCAGCGCAACCGTGACCAAACTCACGGCGACGGTGCCAGACATTACGATTGAGGCAAGCGGCACCAGCCCCGACCTAGGCCCCCTGCGCCAAGGCCGCGCGCGGTTTTCCTTGAAAGACGGCGACGCCGCCCTGCTGATCGCCGACCGCAACGGCGCGGGCTGGCAACGGCGGTTGGAGTGGTCGGAAAAATAAGGGTCAGGGGCTAAGCCCCTGACGCCTTAGCGATACTCTTCGACCGTCTGCTCGATTGCGCCAAAGACGCTCTGGCCGGTCGCGTCCTGCATCTCGATCCGTACCCGGTCGCCGAAACGTAGGAAGGGCGTGCGGGCGCCGCCGTGCAGCAGGGTTTCGACCATGCGCACCTCGGCCAAGCAGGAATAGCCCAAGCCCCCGTCACTGACCGGGCGCCCCGGCCCGCCCCCGGCATCCTTATTCGATACCGTGCCGGAGCCAATGATGCTGCCCGCCGCCAAAGGCCGCGTCTTGGCAGCATGGGCGATCAGGGTTGGGAAATCGAAGGTCATATCCACCCCGGCATTGGCTTTGCCGAAAGGCTGACCGTTGAGCGCCACCAGCAGCGGCAGATGCAGCTTGCCGCCATCCCAGGCCGCGCCCAGCGCATCGGGCGTCACGGCAACCGGGGAAAAGGCGCTGGAGGGTTTCGACTGAAAAAAGCCGAAGCCTTTCGCCAATTCATTCGGGATCAGATTGCGCAGCGATACATCGTTGACCAGCATCACCAGCCGGATCGCCCGCGCCGCCGTGGCGAGATCGGCCCCCATCGGCACATCGTCGGTCACGACCGCAACTTCGCCCTCGAAATCGATGCCGAAGCTTTCACTGGCCATACGGATCGGTTCGGTCGGGGCCAGGAAACTGTCGGAGCCGCCCTGATACATCAGTGGATCGGTCCAGAAACTTTCCGGCATCGCTGCGCCGCGCGCTTTGCGCACCAGTTCCACATGGTTCACATAGGCGCTACCGTCGCACCATTGATAGGCGCGCGGCAGGGGGGACAGGCAGGCGGCAGCATCGAAGGCAAAGGCGCCCTCGGCCCGGCCTGCCTCTAAGTCTGCGGCGAGTGCCCGCAGCTTCGGCGCTGTCTCCGCCCAAGTATCCAGCGCGGCTTGCAGGGTCGGCGCGATCCCGGTGGCGGCCACCGCCCGCGTCAGATCGGTCGATACTAGAACCAGCGCGCCATCGCGCCCGCCGGTTCGCAGGGTTGCGAGTTTCATCCGCTTATGTCCCCATCCAACTGTTCACATAGCCCGCCCATTCGACCGAGGCCGCCCCCGTGCCGATCTCTAGCGCGTCGCGCGTGTCGATCATTACGGCATATTCATCCGTTGCGGCTTTCGGCTGCTCGAAGGCGCGGGTCAGCGCTTTCGGGTGCGGGCCGTGGGTGAAGCCGCAGGGATGGAAGCTCATCATGCCGGGGTGGATATTGTCGCGGCTGAAGAAATCCCCGGCGTGGTAGAACAACACCTCGTCGTAATCGAGGTTATCGTGGAAGAAGGGCACTTTCAGCGCGCCGGGGTCGGTTTCGAACAGGCGCGGCGCGAAGGTACAGACGACGAAACGATCCGCCACGAAGGTGGTGTGAGCGGACGGCGGCAGATGGTAGCGATGGCTCATCAGCGGGCGAATATCGCGCACATTGATCCGCACTGCCGACAGATTGCCCTTCCAACCTTTGGCATCCAGCGGATTGAACGGGAAGGTGACGGTGGAAATCTGCCCGCGCCGCTTGATGCGCACCTTCCATTCGTCTTCCGTCGCCTGGGCGCGGAAAGCGTCGTCGATGCGCGGCACGTCCAGCATGGCGGGATCGAAGATCGCATGCGGGCCGAGCATGCCCTTATCTGGCAGGCGATAGGCGCTATTCGTCGCTTCGATCAGCAGCGCCGTGAACTGCTGGGCCTGATCGATCCGCCACATCGTGCCGCGCGGCAGCAGCACATAATCGCCCGCTGCGATGTCCAAATGCCCGTAATCGCAATAGAGCGCCGCCGTGCCGGTATGGACGAACAGAAGATCGTCGCCATCGGCATTGCGCACCAGATGGTCCATGCGCTGCGGGGCGTGCCAAAAGCGCATGCGGACGTGGCTGTTATAGAGAATATCCGGCGCTAGGAAGGGGCTGGTTTCGGTGGCGGTCAGGCGGGCAAGGTCGAAGGCGCGCGGGCGCAAGGGCCCGTCCCAATCGGTCCAGCCGGTCGGCGGGTGGGCGTGGTACATATGGGTGGCAGGGCCGAAGAACCCTTCGCGCCCCAATTCCCGCTCGTAGGTGCCCGGCGGCAGGTCGCAATGCGCCTGGCGCGAGGTTTCCCCCTCGCGGTGGGGAAACTCAATCCAGTTTTTCATGCTACACCACGCCGCGCCGGATTTGGTCGAGTTCGATCGATTCGAACAGCGCGCGGAAGTTGCCTTCGCCGAAGCCTTCGTCGCCCTTGCGCTGGATGATTTCAAAGAAGATCGGGCCGATGACCGTATCGGTGAAGATTTGCAGCAGCAGCCCGCCGTTTTCGGTCGGCGCGCCGTCGATCAGAATACGGTTCTGCTTCAGCCGTTCCACATCCTCGCCGTGATAGGGCAAGCGGTTGCCGATCAGCTCGTAATAGCTATCCGGCGTATCCATAAACTTCACGCCCTTGCCCAGCAGGGTTTCGACGGTCTGATAAATATCATCGGTCGACAGGGCGATATGCTGAATGCCTTCGCCGTTGTAAGCGCGCAGATATTCTTCAATCTGGCTCTTATCGTCGGCGCTTTCGTTGATGGGAATCCGGATCTTGCCGCAGGGGCTGGTCATCGCTTTGGAAAACAGACCGGTGACCTTGCCTTCGATATCGAAATAGCGAATTTCGCGGAAGTTGAAGAGCTTTTCATAAAAGCCCGACCATTCCTTCATCCGCCCGCGATGGACGTTATGGGTCAGGTGATCGACCCCCGTTAGACCGACGCCGAAGGGCACCGCCTCCGCCCCCGGCAGCGGCACGAAATCCACGTCATAGATCGTGCTCGGCCCATACCGATCCACCAAATAGATCAGGCTGCCGCCGATGCCCTGGATCGCGGGGATGCTGAGTTCCATCGGCCCGACCGCGCCGTGGTGCACCTTCGCCCCCAGGCTTTCGGCCCGGCGGACGGCATAGCCCGCATCCTTCACCCGAAACGCCATCGCGCAGGCCGATGGGCCGTGCACGCGGGCAAAGGACTGGGCAAAGCTCTCCGGCTCGGCATTCAGAATGAAGTTCACGTCGCCTTGCTTGAACAGCAGCACGTTTTTCGACCGATGCTTGGCGACCGGCTTGAAGCCCAAACGGGTAAACAGCGCTTCCAATTGCGCCGGGTCCGCCGCCGTATATTCGACGAATTCGAACCCATCGGTGCCCATCGGATTGATATCGGTAATCTCACTCATAGCGGCGCCCCTCCGGTTATCCTTAAACTGCCGCAACCGGCAGATTGCGTTGCAATCCCATCTGGGAAACAATGGCTGAAAGCGATATTAGTTTCACAAGAAACAAACTGCAAGCAAGATGGGAGAGGAGATGGTGCGACGCCCCGAGGATACGCCGCTCGACCTAGAGCGCTTCCTGCCCTACCGCCTGAGCGTTCTCAGCAACCGCGTCAGCGCCCTGATCGGCAAGCTCTATTCCGACGAGTTTAGCCTGACGATCCCGGAATGGCGGATTTTGGCCGTGCTGGGCCGCTATGGCGAGATGACGGCGACAGAGGTTGCCGCCCGCACCGCGATGGATAAGGTGCGCGTCTCGCGCGCCATCGCCCGGCTGCTCGACGCGGGCCGCCTCGCCCGCCGCGTCGATCCGCACGACCGCCGCCGCCTGACCCTGGAGATGACCGAGGAAGGCCGCGCCGTCTACGCCCAAATCGTTCCGCTGGCCCTATCGGCGGAACAGAAGATGCTGAGCGGGCTGGCCGCCGACGATCTGGCCGCCTTCAACCGGCTGGCCGCCCATCTCACCCAAGCCGTCGCCGCCTTCGAAGCCGAACTGGGCGTAACGCTGGACGGGGTGGACGCGGGGGTCTAACCCGCTTTCGCCCCCCCCGGTAAAATCCGCGTGCCACCTGCATCTATCGAACCGATACTCCTGTATAACGGGCAGACGGGTGGCGGCGGACCACCTCTCTTTGAGGAGGATCGAGCATGCGGGCGTGGCGTCATTCACTGGTCTGGAAAATCGCGCTGCCGGTGCCGTTGGCGCTGCTGGCGATGATCTTAGCCATCGGCTTCATCATCCCCCGGCAGATCGAGGCGGATACCCAAGCGACCGCCGTCGAAAACGCCCTGCAAACCATCGCGCAGTTCCGCTCGGTCCGCGACTATTACAACACCGCGATTGTCCCGAAGATCCGGGGCAGTCAGGATTTGAAGTTAACCCACCTCCATGCCAACGATCCAAAAGGCGCGCCGATCCCGGCAACCTTTATGTTGGATATGTCGGCCCGTCTCCAAGACAAGGGCGTCAGCCTATCGTTCTATAGCCCCTACCCCTTCCCGGAGCGGGCGAACCGCCAGACCGATGCGTTCCAGAAAGCCGCCTGGGAGCAGTTCCAGAAGAACCCCGATACCCCCTTCATCGACCGCACGGTGCTGAACGGCAAGGAAGTCGTGCGCGTCGCGGTCGGCGACCGGCTGGGGGAAGCCTGTGTTGCCTGCCATAACTCCCACCCGCAATCGCCGAAGAAAGATTGGAAGGTCGGCGACGTGCGCGGCGTGTTTGAAATTCAGACGGTGATCGACGCGCAGTTGGCGCGCGGGCATATGCTGACCTATAGCGTGCTCGGCGTCGTGCTGCTCGGCGGCCTTGCCGTGCTGATCGTCTCGCTGCTGGCCACCCGTACCGTCGCCCGGCCCTTGCTGGCGATGGGCGGCGCCGTTGCCCGTTTGGCGGGCGGGGAGCGGCGGTTGAACCTAAGCCGGGAAGCCGCGCGGGCCGATGAAATCGGCGGTCTCGCCCGCGCCCTCGAAGGTTTCGGGACGGCGCTTGAGCAGCAGGAGGCCCGCGAAGCTGCCGAACGGGAGGAGATGGCGCGCAAAGCCGCCCGGCAGGCGGAGCTTGAAAGCCTGACCCAGAGTTTCGATAGCGCGGTGTCTAGCCTGCTCGGCAAGGTCAACGGCATGACCGACCAGTTGCACCGGGCGGCAGGGACGATGACCAGCACGGTGCAGCAGGCCAATAGCGCCTTCACCACAATTGCTAGCAGCACCGATCAGACCCACGCGAATGTGGAGGCGACGGCGGGCGCGGCGGAAGAACTCCTGGCCTCCAACGCCGAAATCGCGGGCCGGGTGCGCGAGGCGCTAACCATTTCTCGCAATGCCGTCGCGGAAACCGAAACCGTGGACCGGCAAATCGCCAGCCTGACCGAGACGGTGGAACGCATCGGTATGGCCGGGCAGTTGATCAACGAGATTGCAGCCCAGACCAATCTGCTGGCCTTAAACGCGACCATCGAGGCGGCGCGCGCCGGGGATGCGGGGAAGGGCTTTGCCGTCGTCGCAAGTGAAGTTAAAGCCTTGGCCGCCCAAACGGCGCGGGCAACGGAAGAAATCGCCGCCCAAATCGCCGCCGTCCGCAGCGGCACCAGCAATGCCGCCGGGGCGGTGCGCGAGGTTGGACACGTCATCCAAAGCCTCGAACGCCTCGCCGCCGATATTTCCGGCTCGGTCGAACAACAGGGCGCCGCGACCAGCGAAATCGCCCGCCAGATGCAGGAAGCCGCCAATGGGACGCGCGCCGTTGCCGAGGAGATGAACGCCGCCACCGGCACGGTCGATCAGGCCCGCCAAGCCTCCGCCACCGTTCACGACAGCGCCGCCAATTTGAACTCGGAAAGCCAAAGCCTGCGCGGGACGGTGGAAAAATTTCTCGCCGGGGTGCGGATGGGGGCGCGCTAAACCAGCCCCGGATAGCGGCGGACGCGGCGGTACTCGCCCGCGAGGAAGAGCAGGGCCACCACCTCCGCCGCTGTCGTTGCTAGGGGGGCCACTGCGCCCCAGGTCGGCTGGGCGGCAATCCCGAGCGCGGTCAATACGCCCCCGCCAAGGCTGGACAGGAGCAGGGCCGCGCCCCCCACCCAGGCCAAGCGGCGGGGAGACAGGTGCCAGTCTTTCCCACGCCGCTGCCGCCACAAGCCGACCCCGGCCAAGGCCGCCGCGAGTGTTGCCGCAATCAAGCCCCAGCGGTCGGCCAAACGGGCGGGCCATAACCAGGCCTCGGCCTCCAGCGGCGGCAGGAAGGCTAAACGCAGGCGCATGGTCAGCGTTACCAACAGCAGCGCCGTCAGCAGCAGTTTCAGAAACCCCGCCAGCCGCGGCGGCCCGTGGGCGGCGGCGATGCCGTGGGCGAAAGCATCCGGCGGGCCGAGGCAAAGATGGGGATCGACCGCCCCGCCGCGCGCCTCTTCCGCTTCGGCAAGATGATCTTCGGCTTCAGCCGCCACCCGCTCCGCCAGCGCCGGATCGAAAGCCAGCGCCGCCCGGACCGCGTGAAGATAGAGCTGCGCCGCCGGGTCCACTCAACGCCCGCCGGGGCGCAACAGCGCCTCCACCGCGCCGGAAAAAGCCGCCCAGCGCGCCTGCCGGTCGCCTAACGCCGCCTCCCCGGCCGGGGTCAGCGCGTAGAGCCGCCGTTTGCGCCCAGTTGGCGACTGGCCCCAGCGGCTGACCAGCAGCCCGGCAGCTTCCAACCGATGCAGCGCCGGATAGATCGTTCCTTCCGGCAGATCAAAGGTGCCGTCGCTTTGCGCCTTGATGGTTTCGATAATCCCATAGCCATGCGCCTCCCCCGCCCGCAGGGCCGCGAGCAGGATGGTATCGAGATGGCCCTTTAGCATTTCCGCGTCCATGCGCCGATCTTAAGCCTAGGCTTGCTAGGGATCAAGGTTTCGGCTTATACCTAGTAACACGATACCTCATATAACGATGCATGGAGTCTGAGATGCCGAACGGACTGTTGCTGTTGATGCTCACCGGTCTTGGCTTGGCCGGGGGCAGCCTGCTGGCCTTCGCCGGGGCGCCGACCGAAACGGAAGCCTTGCGCCTGATCATCCGGGGGACCGCGCGCAGTTCGTTGATCCTCTTCCTGCTCGCCTTTGTCGCGGGACCGCTGCACAGCCTCTGGCCGAGTGCGGCCAGCGCCGCCCTCCTCAAGCTGCGCCGCTGGTTTGGGCTGAGCTTCGCCCTCTCACATCTCACCCACGCTGTCGTGCTGGTGGCCTTGGCGACGCGCGACCCGGCGCTGTTCTGGAGCCTGACCAATCCCGCCAATGTGGTCACCGGCGGCATCGCCTATGGCTTCATCCTCCTCATGGCTGCCACCTCTTTCGATGCCGCCCGGCGGTGGGCGATCTGGCCGGGGCTTCACCGGATCGGCCTATGGTATTTGTGGATCAGCTTTGTCGTCGCGTTTGGGAAACGGGTTCCGGCCAACCCGCCCTATAGCATCGCCCTGGTGCTGCTGCTCGTCGCCTTGGGTTTGCGCATGGCGGCCTATCGCCGGAAACGCGCCGCCGTTTTCGCGCCGAGGTGATATACTGCCGGTGGTTTTTCCCGTCAGGAGACTGAAATGTCCCGTTTTGCCCTGGTCCTCGCCGCCGCCTTGATCGCCCCCACCGCCTGGGCGCAAACCCCGCTGCCGAACGGCGTGCCCGGCCTACCGAAAGCCGCCGCCCCCAAGGTTGAAACCCCGAAGGTCGCTGCCCCGACGGTCGAGACCGCAACAGCCGCGAAAGCAGCGAAATCGGCCCTACCTGGGCTACCGGGCCAGAATTTCACCGACCTCGCCCTCGCCGAAAAGACCTGCGGCAGCAAAAACGCTGTGGTGTGGCTGAACCCCAATTCCGGCAAATCCTTCGAGCCGGGCAACCGCTATTTCGGCAAAACCAAGGACGGCGCCTATGCCTGCGCCGCAGAGGCGGCGAAATCGGGTTTTACGGGCGCCAAGAATAAGTTTTAACCCGCCCCCTTGCCCTTCCGGGGCCGCTCTCGTATAAGGATCAGGACATAAAGCTATCTTTATGTCCTGATACACACCGAAGCAGGCCGTGCCGCCGGAAGGACCATCATGACCGCCGATTATAAAGTTAAGGATTTGTCGCTGGCCGAGTGGGGCCGCAAGGAAATCCGCATCGCCGAAACCGAAATGCCCGGCCTGATGGCCCTGCGCGCCGAATACGGCCCGTCGCAGCCGCTGAAGGGCGCACGCATCGCCGGTTCGCTGCATATGACCATTCAGACGGCGGTTTTGATCGAAACCCTGACCGCGCTGGGCGCCGAAGTGCGCTGGTCGTCGTGCAATATCTTCTCGACCCAAGACCAAGCCGCCGCCGCTATGGCCGCAGCGGGCATCCCGGTTTTTGCTTGGAAGGGCATGAGCGAGGAAGAATTCTGGTGGTGCATCGACCAGACCATCGAAGGCCCGAACGGCTGGCGCCCGAATATGGTGCTGGACGATGGCGGCGACCTGACCCTGGTGCTGCACCAGCGCTTCCCGGCGCTGTTGGACGATATCCGGGGGATTTCCGAAGAAACCACGACGGGCGTACATCGCCTGTATGAAATGGCCAAGGCGGGGACGCTGAAGGTTCCGGCGATCAACGTCAACGATAGCGTGACCAAGTCGAAGTTCGACAATCTTTACGGCTGCCGCGAAAGCCTGGTCGATGGCATTAAGCGCGCCACCGATGTGATGATGGCGGGCAAGATCGCCCTGGTCGCCGGCTATGGCGACGTGGGTAAAGGTTCCGCCGCCTCGCTGCGCAGCCAGGGTGCCCGCGTCATGGTCACCGAAGTTGATCCGATCTGCGCGCTGCAGGCCGCGATGGAAGGCTATCAAGTGGTGACGATGGAAGACGCCGCCCCGATTGCCGATATCTTCGTGACCGCGACCGGCAATGTCGATGTGATCACCCTCGATCACATGCGCGAGATGAAAGACCGCGCCATCGTCTGCAACATCGGCCACTTCGACAGCGAAATCCAAATCGGGGCGCTGCGGAACTACAAGTGGGAAAACGTGAAGCCGCAGGTCGATGAAGTCGTCTTCCCGGACGGCAAGCGCCTGATCGTGCTGGCCGAAGGCCGCTTGGTGAACCTCGGTTGCGCCACGGGCCACCCGAGCTTTGTGATGTCCGCCTCCTTCACCAATCAGGTGCTGGCGCAGATCGAACTCTGGCAGAACGCCGCGAACTATGAGCGCAAGGTCTATACCCTGCCGAAGCACCTCGACGAAAAAGTCGCTGCCCTGCATCTCGCTAAGGTCGGCGCCAAGCTGACCCAACTCACCGCCGCCCAGGCCCAGTACCTCGGCATCGCCGAACAAGGCCCGTATAAGCCGGAACATTACCGCTACTAAACGCCGTCAGCACTGCGAGCGTTGGAACCGGGGTCGGCAACGGCCCCGGTTTTTGCTTTTGACGCGAAGAGTTATTGAGATTTCCTAAAAATTGTTAATATTAGAAAAATTCGCCAGAAGGTAGTTTAAGAATGCGCGTTAGCCCTTATTTCTTGGCTCTAACCTTCTTGATGGGGTGCGGCCCGGAGACAAGTAAAGACTCGTCTTCGACAGAACCTGTCAAAACACAGGCAACAGTATCGACAGCAGATAACTCACCTGAGGCTCTTTTGAACGAGGGTCGCAGGGCGGCACAGTCGCTACGACACACTGATCGTGCTCTTGCAGCTTTCGATAAGTTGATCGAAACTTACTCCACCAGTCCCACGATCGAATTTCGTCGGCTCGCATTGCAGGCAGGCCTAGAAAAGACCGCCCTGCTGCTGGCTTTTACCCCACCGCATACGGGACTTGCCGCGAATACCGCGCAGAAGGTCTTACAAGACAGCGAAGGGGTGTCAGATACCGAAACAATTAGAATTGCAGCTTATGCCTATAAAATTCGCGCCCTCTCTCAACGAACCCCTGTTGAGACAAATGAAATTGAAAATATCCTAAAACAGGGGTTAACCCTTGCCTCCAGAATTCAACAAAATAATAAACCTGCATTTTCCGAAATATCGCCTTTTTATGCCGAGCTTCTTTTTCGAGATGGCATGCAAAAGGCTTCAAGATTTTCGCCTGCTGCCGCAATGGATAGCATCGCACAATTGACGGAAAAAATTATTCCTGGTGACAATGACAGTATTAGCCGCCGCTATATAGCAGATGGGCGTATGCTGCGCGGAATGCTGCTCGTTGCCCAAAAGCCACCAAACTTCATAGAAGCCGCCGCAGACTACCGAGCGGTTCGCA
This sequence comes from Elstera cyanobacteriorum, assembly GCF_002251735.1. Classification (NCBI taxonomy): domain Bacteria; kingdom Pseudomonadati; phylum Pseudomonadota; class Alphaproteobacteria; order Rhodospirillales; family Rhodospirillaceae; genus Elstera; species Elstera cyanobacteriorum. Next base: position 363,481 of record NZ_NOXS01000035.1, read on the forward strand.
GTTTGGCCGATGGGGCAAGCATTCCAGAGTTACAAGAAGCTGGCCTGCTGGCTCGGGTGAAACTTGCAGAAATTGCCCCGCACTTGAGTGTGCAACAAGTTCGTGACGCCGAAAAAGATCTTACCGCTTTGGTTAAAGACCGCAGCGCAACAAACAATATGGGTATTCGTAAGGCGACCGCCCAAGCGATGGTGCAGCTTGCCGATTTTGCCCTTAATGAACAACCACCTGTTCCGACCAAAGCAATCGCCCATTTGATCGGCCTCGAGCGCTATGCAAACGAGCAGATGACGGAAGAAATGCGCTATTACTGGGCAATATCCCTGACTAAACGCGCGAAAATTCTGCATACATATTTCCCGGACGACCGGCTAACTGCCATTGATCTCTATAATCGTGCTGAGCAATGGTTGCCGATGAGCAAAGACAGTACTGCACGGGACCGCTTGGTCGCTCAGGCGGCCATGGATTATGCTGAAACCCTAATGGCTCTAGCCCCGCCAAGACGGGCAGAGGCCCTGAATGTTCTGAATCGTGCCCAAACAATGTTCCGCAGACTGCACAATCCCAATCTTGATCCGCTTTTCGCACAATTGAATGCACTGCGTACCCGGATTGAAGCGACGCCAAACCCTTCCTAAAAATCCGAACACCGCCCATTCCGTTCCCAATCACCAAAACGAGTGGGTTCTGGGCCTTGCGGGCCACCGTATTCTTTTGGCGGTTTGGCCTCGGGGGCGGGGGCGGGGGCGGTTTCCGGGGCGGCAGCGGGCGGCGCGGTGGGCGTGTCGGTTGGTTTTGCGGTGGTCATGGCGGCTCCTTCCGGGCTGGCTTTCTTGATCGGCTCTGGCGCATTCTTACATAGGCCAGAGGGGGCGGGTGGAAAACCCCTAGGCTTTTAGGAGGAGTGCCATGACCGGACGGACGTTTCTGCTGCTGGCGGTAATGACCGCGCTTTTTGGCGCGCTGGGCTTTGCCCTCGCCGGGCAACAGGGCATGCTGATCGCCTTTTTGATCGCGGCGACGATGAATTTCTTCGCCTATTGGACCTCCGACACGATGGTGCTGAGCATGCACCATGCCCGCCCGCTCGACCCCGCGTCGGCGCCGGACCTGTATCAGATCGTCGCCGGGCTAGCGCAGCGGGCGCAAATCCCAATGCCAAAACTCTATGTGATGTATGAGGCGCAGCCGAACGCCTTCGCCACAGGGCGCAGCCCGGAAAAAGGCGTCGTCGCCGTCACCTCCGGCTTGCTCGATCTCTTGGACCGGGACGAGGTGGCCGCCGTCATCGCCCATGAAATCGCCCATATCAAAAACCGCGACACTTTGACCATGACGGTTACGGCGACGCTGGCGGGCGCCATCGGCATGCTGGCGAATTTCGCAACCTTCCTCACCCCATCGAACCGCGAGCGCGAGGGCGGTATCGGCGGCTTGGGCGCGCTTCTGCTGATGATTTTGGCGCCCTTAATGGCGATGCTGGTGCAAATGGCCATCTCCCGCACGCGGGAATATGAGGCCGATGCCACCGGGGCCGCCGTTTGCGGCAACCCTGAAGCGCTTGCGCGCGCCCTACAAAAGATTGAAGCCTATGCCCAAGGTCGCGTAAACCTGACCGCCGAACGCAATCCGGCTTCGGCCCATGTGTTCATTCATAATCCCTTGAGCGGCGCGGGGGCGGATAGTCTGTTTTCCACCCATCCCGCGACTAAGAATAGAGTAGCGAAACTTATGGCGCTTGTTCCCTCCCTAACCCGGCCCGCTTCGGCGGGGTCGCCCTGGCGCAAAAGCGCCGGGTCTGAGGCTCCTCGCACGCGGAGGCCTTGGGGGTGAGCGATCAATCGTCGGGCCGTCGGCCACCAGGAAAAGGCGGGTTTGGCAAGCGTCCGGGCGGCGCAGGCGGCGGTAAGCGCCCGCCGGGGGACCGGCCCTTCGGCCCGCGTCCGCAGGGCGACCGCCCGCAAGGGGATCGCCCCCAGGGGGAACGGCGTTTCGGCCCGCGCCCCGAGGGAGACCGCCCGCGCGGTCCGCGTCCACAGGGCGATGGTCCGCGCAGTGACGGCCCGCGCGGCGAGCGTCCGTTCAACAACCGCCCGAAAGCCGACGGCGTCCAGGGCGAGCGTCGCTTCGGCCCGCGCCCCGAGGGGGACCGTCCACGCGGCCCAAGGCCAGAAGGTGATCGTCCACGCGGCCCAAGGCCAGAAGGTGATCGTCCACGCGGCCCAAGGCCAGAAGGTGATCGTCCACGCGGCCCAAGGCCGCAGGGCGACCGCTTAGACGGCGCGCCGCGCCGGATGAAGCCGGGGGCGGCTGCCAATCCGCGCGTGCTGGCCGTCGATCTGATCGGGCAAGTCCTGCGCGGTCGTCGTCCGCTCGACGATGCGTTCGCCGGGCATCCGGGGCTGAAGCCGCTCGATCTGCGTGACCGCGCCTTTGTTCGCGCGCTGACCGCCGCCGTGCTGCGCCATCTCGGCTTGATCGATGCCGTTATCGCTAAGCTGGTGCGCGAACCGATTAAGCCGCGCGATGCCGTGGCGGAGGATATTCTGCGCCTGGGCCTTGCCCAACTGCTGATCCTCGAAACCCCGCCCCATGCCGCCGTTTCGGCCACCGTCGCCCTGACGGTCGAACTGAACATGGCGCATATGACCGGTTTCGTGAATGCGCTGCTGCGCCGGTTTATCGACGAACATGAAACGCTGCTGGCCAGCATCGACCGCGCCCGCGCCGCTGTGCCCGCTTGGCTGTGGAAATCCTGGGAAGCCACCTATGGGCTTGAGACGACTCAAGCGATTGCGGCAGGCCTCAGTGGCGAAGCGCCGCTCGATCTGACGCTGAAAGACCCCGCAACCGCCGCCGAATGGGCTGAGAAGCTGGGGGCGGAAATCCTGCCGACCGGCTCGCTGCGCGTGCAGGAAACCCACGGTCGCGTTGATGCGCTGCTCGGGTTTTCGCAAGGGGTCTGGTGGGTGCAGGACGCCGGGGCGGCCCTGCCCGCCAAACTACTGGGCAATATCGCCGGGCAGCGCGTTGTCGATCTCTGCGCGGCACCGGGCGGTAAGACGATGCAGCTTGCCGCCGCCGGGGCCAAGGTCACGGCGCTCGACCGGTCGGCCCAGCGCCTGCGCCGAGTAACGGAAAACCTCGCCCGCGTCGGCCTGACCGCCGAAACCGTGGCCGATGATGCCGCCTTCTACCGCGCGCCGCGCCCCTTCGACGCCGTTCTGCTCGATGCGCCCTGCTCGGCGACGGGGACCGCCCGCCGCCACCCGGACGTACTATGGCTGAAACAGCCGGGCGATATCGATACGCTGATCATCGCGCAAGACCGGCTGCTCGACGCCGCCGCCAAGATGATTTCAACAGGCGGCACGCTAGTTTACTGCGTCTGCTCGTTGGAGCCGGAAGAAGGGCCGGAGCGGATTGCCCGTTTCCTGGCCCGCGACCGCCGCTTCATCCGCGTGCCGGTGCGCGCGGCGGAAGTGGGCGGCATGGCCGAGTTCATCACCCCGCAGGGCGACCTGCGCACCCTGCCGAGCCATCTGGCCGACAAGGGTGGGATCGACGGGTTTTATGCCGCGCGGCTGCGGCGGGTTTCGTAACGGAGTCTCACGGGAATGCAGAAAGCCACCCGGATCGCCCCCTCGATCCTCTCCGCCGATTTCGCCAAACTGGGCGAGGAAGTGGCCGCCATCACCGCCGCCGGGGCCGATATGGTCCATGTCGATGTGATGGACGGGCATTTCGTGCCGAATATCACCATCGGCCCCGCCGTGGTAAAGGCGCTGCGCCCGCATTCGGCGCTGCCCTTCGACGTGCATCTGATGATCGCGCCCGTCGATGCCTATGTTGCGGGGTTTGCCGAGGCGGGGGCGGATATCATCAGCTTCCACCCGGAAGCCGGGCCGCATCCGCACCGCACGGTGCAGTTGATCAAATCCTTCGGCAAAAAGGCCGGGATCGTGCTGAACCCGCACACGCCGGTCGAGATGATCGATTATCTGATCGAGGATCTCGATCTTATTCTCGTCATGTCGGTCAACCCCGGCTTCGGCGGCCAAAGCTTTATCGACAGCCAATTGCGCAAGATCGAAATCCTGCGCAAACGCATCGACGCGACGGGCAAGCCCATCGATCTCGAAGTCGATGGTGGCATCACGGTCGAAACGGCGCCGCGCGCGGTTGCCGCCGGGGCCGATCTGCTGGTTGCCGGCACCGCCACCTTCAAGGGCGGCCCGGCCGCCTATGCCGAGAATATCCGGCGCCTGAAGGCGGTGTAATCGGTCGCAGCGGGCGAGACGCGGGATGGCAGCCTGGACCTGGGTACGGCACGCGCGTTTCCTCTCGCCATTCTATTGGCGGAAGCTGGACCGCGACCCGCCGGACGCGATCCGCCTCCCCCTGCCGTCGCTGTGGGAGCGGGAGGAGGGAGAGGCAACCGACGAGCCATCGCCCCGCGCGGCGACGGCGACCCTTGAGGGCACCTTCGTCTTTTTCGGCGAAAGTCACCGCCTGGGGGATAACGATAGCACCTGGCTGCCCGAAGGCAGTTCGGCGGCTTGGCGGGCGGAACTCCATAGTTTCGACTGGCTTCAGGGCCTGCGCGCCCTTGGCACTGCCCACGCCCACGATACGGCGCGCGAACTCGTCGGGCGCTGGATCGCCGATCACGGCCATTGGCACCCAGTGTCCTGGCGGCCCGACTGCGTTGGGCGGCGGGTCGCGGCATGGCTGCACACACTCGATATTCTACTGGCCCCGGCGGAAGACCGGCTGCGCGCGCCGCTGCTCGCCTCCCTCGGGCGGCAGGGGCGCTATCTGATCGATGCGGCACCGATGGCCGCCGCCGGGCTGCCGCGCGTCCAGGCCTTTACCGGGTTAGCGCTCGCAACCCTTGCCCTGCCGCTGCCGCCCGATCTGGCCGGGGCAGCGGAAAAATCCGTCGCCGCCCTCAGCGAGACCTTGATCACCGAGGATATTCGCCCCGACGGCGGCCTGCTGGAACGCTGCCCTTCCGCCCAATTGCGCGCCACCGAAGCGCTGCTGTCGGTCCGGGCGGCCTATGGCGCTGCCCAAGTGACGCCGCCCGCCGCCCTCAGCCTCGCGCTTGATCGCATCGTGCCAATGCTGCGCTTCTTCTGTTTGGGCGATGGCGCTTTGGCGTTGTTCAACGGCGGGCAGGAGGAAACGGCGGCGCGGCTCGATGCCGTCTTTGACCGGGCGGGCGGCGGCGCCAAGACGCCCCAGGGCGCCCCCCATAGCGGGTTTCAGCGGCTGGAGCGCGGCCAAACCATCGCGGTCATCGACTGCGGCAGCAATCTTAGCGCTGGGCGGGCGGAGGCCGGGGCGCCGCTGCTCTACCCGCTCGGTGGTGCCCCCCACGCTGGTCCGTTGAGTTTTGAACTGTCGGACGGCGAAGAACGGCTGATCGTCAACTGCGGGGCGCACCGCTTGGCGGACGACCGCTGGCGCAAAGCCCAGCGCGCCACCGCCGCCCACTCCACCCTGACGCTGAACGACCGTTCCTGCGGCGAGTTCGATTCCGATGGCCGGATGACGCGCGGCGCCGCCCATGTCACGGTCAGCCGGGAGGAAAGCCCAGATGGCGTTTGGCTCGACCTTAGCCACGACGGCTATATCGGTCCCTTCGGCCTGCTCGTGCAGCGCCGCCTGTTCCTATCCGCCGATGGGCGCGATTTGCGCGGCGAAGACCGGCTGGTCCCCGGGGGCGGCGAGATGGGCTATGGCATCGCGCCTTTCGTGCTGCGCTTTCATCTGCACCCAGACGTGCAAGCCAGCCTGAGCGCCGATACCCCCGCCGTTCTGCTGCGCACGGCGAGCGGCAGCCGCTGGCGCCTGCGCGCCGCCGGGGCGGCCTTAGCCTTGGGTGACTCTGTCTACCTCGGTTCGGGGGTGGACATGCGCCGCTGCCAACAGATTATCCTGACCGGTGAAACCGAAGGCGCGGGCGCAACGGTCAAATGGGCGCTGCGGCGGGAAGACGGGTAGGCTGCCTTGTTTTACGCAAGGAAATTCCTTACGCTCCTGATACCGGATGGGAGCCGCGAATGATCAGCAGCAAGCTCACGACAAAAGCGCAGACCACGATCCCGCAAGCGGTGCGCCTTGCCCTGCACCTGCAGCCGGGAGACGAGATCGTCTATCGCATCGAACAGGGCCGCGTTGTCCTTACGAAAGCTGCGCCTGCTGCCGATGATCCCTTCGCCACCTTCAGCGAATGGGCCAGCGATGCCGATGCCCGCGCCTATGCCGATCTTTGAGCCGGGGGATGTCGTCAAGGTTCCGTTCCCCTACACGGATCGGGCAACCCGTCAGCGCCGCCCGGCCCTGGTTATTGCCGCAGAAGGCTTAGGGATAGACCGGAGGCTACTGTGGGTTCTGATGATCACCAGCGCCGAAAATCGCGCATGGCCGGGCGATGTTAGCCTGGAGGCAAGTTATGCGGCAGCAGGGCTTCCCGCCCCCTCGCTGATCCGAACGGTTAAGATTGCAACCATTGACGTCAGGGATGTAACCTCATTGGGCCGCATCCAGGCCGATGAACTGGCAGAGGTCCGCGCGCAGGTCCAAACCCATCTAGGAAACAGGCAAGCCCTGCTGACCTGATTGAAAAATAAGCGCTTTTCGGCCTGTAGTGCAGGAATGAGAACTACTTTTTTCTGGCTTCGGGCCTGAGAAAACCGCATATCCAAACCGTGGCAGGATGCTTCAATCCGCCGCAGCCCGTGTTATAAAGCAGAAAAAAATCAGCAGAAAATACACGGTAAACTTGGAATTCGCTCGATGCTCGCCCGCCGGGCCGGATGCCTCCCCATCCGCCCGCACCAGGAGGAAAGAATGGGCCTAACGACGGAAGCGTTGCGCAATCAGGTGCTGGAAGCGGTGGCAGGACGATTGGACGGCGATCTTGCTGCCTTCGCCCGGTCGCTGTTCAGTGGTTTGTCACGGACCGACCTTGCGGCGCGCACCCCGGACGATCTTGTCGCCTGCGCCCGCTCGCTCTGGGATTTCGCTGCAACCCGCGCCCCCGGTACGGCAAAGCTGCGCGTCCTGCGCCCGGACCCCGCCCAATCGGCGTGGCTCGGCACGCCGATCCTGGTCGAGATCGTTAACGACGATATGCCCTTCTTGGTCGATACGGTCACCAGCGCGCTATCGACCGGGCGGTTGGCCGCCGATCTGACCGTCGACCTCATTCTGCACCCTATTGTCCGCGTCACGCGCGATGGTAAGGGCAACCGTACCGCCTATGGCGCGGGCCAAGCCGAATCGGTGATGCAAATCGGCCTTGGCGGCACGGTGGAAGACGAAGATTTCCCCGCCATCGAAGCCTCGCTAACCCAAGCGCTGGCCGATACGCGGGCCGCTGTGCAGGACTGGCGGGCGATGCTGCACCGGCTGTCGCTGATCACGGCAGAACTGGACGACCCAGCCCTCGCCAGCGCCCCCATCGGCGCCGCAGAAATCGAAGAAACCAAGGCCTTCCTAACCTGGTTGGCCGATAATCACATGACGCTGCTCGGCTTCCGCGAATATGTCTTCGATACGGTGGATGGCGAGCCGGTCATGAAGGTCGCCGACGAGGCGGGCCTCGGCATTCTGCGCGATCCCAACGTGTCGATCTTCGACGGCGTGCGCAATCTGACCGCCCTGCCCCCAGAAGTCCGCGCCTTCCTTGAATCACCGACGCTGCTGACCGTAACCAAGGCCAATCAGCGCGCCACCGTGCACCGCCCAGTGCATATGGATGTTGTATCGATCAAGAAGCTCGACGCCAGCGGCAAAGTGGTCGCCGAACGCCGCTTCGTCGGTCTGTTCACCGGCCGCGTTTACAATGACAGCCCGCGCACTATTCCCGTGCTGCGCCAGAAGGTCGATTTCGTTATCGAGCGCGCGGGGCTGCAACCAGCCAGCCATGATGGCAAGGCGCTGCTGCAAATCCTCGAAACCTATCCGCGCGATGAACTGTTCCAGATCGACGCCGGGGAACTGCTGGAAACGGCGCTCAGCGTTCTGCAACTGCAAGACCGCCGCCGCATCGCCCTGTTCGTTCGGCGCGATCCTTTTGCGCGTTATGTCTCCTGCCTGATCTACGTGCCGCGCGACCGCTACGATAATGCGCTTCGCGAACGCTTCCACGGGATCTTGGCGGAAGGCTTCGGCGGGCGGATTTCCGCCTCCTATATCCAACTGTCTGAATCACCGCTGGCGCGGTTGCACATCATCGTCAAAACCAACCGCGACGATGCGCGCCCGGACGTTGACCCGGCGGAAATCGAACGCCGTCTGGTCGAAGCCGGGCGCGGTTGGGCCGATCAGATGCAGGCTGCCCTGGGCCGGGTTATCCCCCCGGCGGGCGCCACGCGCGGCGGATTATTGCGCCGCTTCATGAACGCCTTCCCGGCGGCCTACCGCGAAAAATTCACTGGCGATGACGCCGTGGCCGATCTGCCGCGCGTGCTGAACGCTGGGAATGGCGACACGGTTTTCTGGCTCTATCGCCGCCCGGACGCCGCCGAAACCGACCTGAGCTTTAAGATTTTCCGCACTGGCCAGCCGGTCGCCTTGTCGGACGTGCTGCCGATGCTGGAAAATCGCGGCCTGCGCGTCCTCAGCGAAACCCCCTTCAAGCTGCGCCCGCTGACCGCCGACGGCCAGCCCGCCGCCCGCGTTTGGTTGCAAGACCTTGACGTGCAGGTGCAGGACAAGCGCCCGGTGGGGCTGGAAGACGTGCGCGACCGCTTCCACGCTGCGTTCGCCGCCACCTGGAGCGGCAAGGCCGAGGATGACGGTTTTAACCGCCTGATCCTCTCAGCAGGCCTCGATTGGCGCGAAGTGGTCATCCTGCGCGCCTACGCCAAATATCTGAAGCAGGCCGGGCTGACCTATAGCCAGAGCTATCTTGAGCAAGCGCTGGCCAATCAATCGGCCATCGCCGCGCTGCTGGTGGCGCTGTTCCACGCCCGCTTCGACCCCGCCCGCGCTGACGAAATCCGCGCCGCCGGGCTGGTGGTGGAGATCGAACACGCGCTGGACGCCGTGACCGCGCTGGATGAAGACCGCATTCTGCGCCGCTACCTGAACCTGATCCTGTCCACCCTGCGCACCAATTTCTATCAGGTCGGTGCGGATGGGCTGCCGAAGGCCTATGTCAGCTTCAAGCTGGATAGCGGCAAGATCGACGATCTGCCGAAACCCCGCCCGCTGTACGAAATCTGGGTCTATTCGCCCGATGTTGAAGCCGTGCATCTGCGCGGCGGCAAAGTGGCGCGCGGCGGTATCCGCTGGTCCGACCGGCGCGAAGATTTCCGCACCGAAATTCTGGGCCTGCTCAAAGCCCAGACGGTGAAGAATGCCGTGATCGTCCCCGTTGGCTCCAAGGGCGGCTTCTTTGTGAAACGCCCGGTGGCGCCCGACGCGGGACGGCAGGCCGTCCTCGCCCACGCCATCGAATGCTACAAGACGATGATGCGCGGGCTGCTCGATATTACCGACAACCGCAAAGAAGGCGCCATCGTGCCGCCGCCGAACGTGGTGCGCCACGATCCCGATGATCCCTATCTGGTCGTCGCGGCGGATAAGGGCACGGCGACCTTCTCCGACATCGCCAATGGCGTTAGCCGGGAGTATGGCTTCTGGCTGGACGACGCCTTCGCCTCCGGCGGCTCGGCGGGCTACGACCATAAGGCGCTGGGCATTACCGCGCGCGGCGCTTGGGTGGCCGTCGAACGCCACCTGCGCGAAGCGGGTATCGACCTGAAGCAACAGGAAATCTCCGTCGTCGGCATCGGCGATATGTCGGGCGACGTGTTTGGCAATGGGTTGCTGCATTCCGATAAGCTGCGGCTGGTCGGGGCCTTCAACCATCTGCATATTTTCATCGACCCGACCCCGGACGCGGCCAAGAGCTTTGCCGAACGTCAGCGCATGTTCGCCCTGCCAAGCTCCACCTGGAAAGATTACGACACCTCGGTACTCTCCCCCGGCGGCGCGATCTTCGACCGGTCGGCGAAAATCGTAAAGCTGACGCCGGAGATCCAGGCGGCCTTCAACATCGACCGCGACCAGATAACACCCGCCGATCTTATTCAGGTGCTGTTGCGCGCGCCGGTCGATCTTCTGTGGTTCGGCGGCATCGGCACCTACATCAAGGCCCAGGACGAGAATAACGCCACCGTCGGCGACCGCGCCAACGATGCCCTGCGCATCGACGGACGTGAAGTACGGGCCAAGGTCATCGGCGAAGGCGCGAACCTCGGCGTGACGCAAAAGGGCCGAATCGAAGCCGGGCTTGCGGGCGTTCGCCTCAATACCGACGCCATCGACAATTCCGCCGGGGTCGATTGCTCCGACCACGAAGTGAATATCAAGATCCTGCTGGGCGATCCGGTGCAGCGCAGCGATCTTGATATTCCGGGCCGCGATGCGCTGGTCGCCAGCATGGCGAACGAAGTGTGCCAGCATGTGCTGCGCGATAATTACCTGCAGACCTTCGCCCTCTCCGCTGCCCAACACGAGGGCGGGGAGTATGTGGAAACCGCCCGCCGCCTGATGGTGCGGCTGGAAAAGGAAGTGGCGCTCGACCGTGCCCTTGAAAGCCTGCCGAACCCGGCGCAGCTCGACGCCCGCCGCGCGGCCGGGCTGGCCTTGGTCCGCCCGGAACTGGCGCCGCTGCTCGCCTGGTCGAAGATCGCGGTCTATAACAAGCTGCTACCCTCGGCGATCATCGACGATCCGGCTTTCGATGCCGATCTGATCGGCTATTTCCCGCCCGTCCTGGGGCAAGATTACCGTGAGGTGATCCTGCGCCACGGGCTGCGCCGGGAAATCATCGCGACCGTGCTAACCAACGAAATGGTGAACCGGGGCGGGATCGCCCTCTTCTCCGACCTTGAGGCCGAAACCGGCCATAGTATCGCCGATCTGACCCGTGCCTATGCCATCGCGCGCGGCGCCCTTGACCTACCGGCCCTGTGGGCAGAGATCGAGGCGCTCGACGGCCACGGCCCGGCGTCCGACCAACTGGCGCTCTACCGCGCCAGCGCCAAAGCCCTGGAAGCCGCGATGCGCTGGGTACTGCGCCAATCGCTGCCCCAGGGGATCGACGCCGCCCTTGCCGTCCTCAGCCCGGCGATTGCCAAACTGCGCGGCGGTACACCGGCAACGCTGGCGGAGAAAATCGCCGCCCTCGGTCTGCTGGTGCAACGGCTCGACGTGCTGGCGGTTGCTGAAAAGGCGCACGCCGATATCGACGCGGCGGGCGCCGCCTTCGCTGCGGTCGGTCAACGCTTGGGCTTCGACACTCTGCGCAGCGCCGTGGCCACCGCCCCGGCCCCGGACGGATGGACCCGCGCGGCACTGACCGGCCTTGCCGGGGACTTCGCCCGCCTGCACGAAACCATCGCCCAGGCCGCCCTCGGCCACCGCGACGGTCTCGACGGCTGGCTCGCCGACCGGCCCGACGCGCTGAAAGCCGCCGACGCCCTGCTTGCCGACCTGACCGCCCAACCGGGTGCCGACCTCGCCCGGCTCACCGTGGCGGAACGGACCCTGCGGGCGTTGGTGGGGTAAGGAGACCCCAGGGGCTGGCCGCCCCTAGACCCGGCCCAAGGGGCTTCGGCCCCTTGGAACCCGGCTTATTCAGGTAGACTGCTCCTAAAACGCCCCCAGTGCCAGCGACAAGCCGAGCGTCGCCATCACCGCCGCAATCAGCCCGTCGAGTAGCCGCCAGGTGATCGGCTTGGCAAACAGCGGGGCGAGCCAGCGGGCGCCCAAAGCGAGGCCGTGGAACCAAAGGAAGGACGCGACCATCGCACCCAAGATGAACCAGCGCCGGTCGTCCCAGCCGTAGCGCCCGGCGAGGCTGCCGAGCAGCACGACGGTATCGAGATAGACGTGCGGGTTCAATAAACTGACCGCCAGCACGGTGAGCAGCGCCGATTTCAATGAGGCTTCGCCCTGCCCTTCTGCCGCCAGGGCTGCGGGGTGGAACGCCCGCTTCAACGCCAGCGCGGCATAGGCGAAGAGGAAGACCGCCCCGGCCCAACGCACCGCCATGAGCAGCAGCGGGATTTCCTGCACCAGACTACCAAGACCCAGGCTTCCCGCCAGGATCAGCACCGCATCGATGGCAAAACACAGAAAGGCAATCGGCAGCGGGTGCTGGCGGCGCAGGCCTTGGCGGAGCACGAAGGCGTTCTGCGCGCCAATCGCCACGATCAGCGATCCCCCCAGGCCGAACCCGGCGGTTAAAGCCTCAACGCTCATGCTTGCTCTCCCGGATCGGATCGGTCACTATAATGAACCGTTTAATTTGTTGAACCAATCCGGTCAATATAATAATCCACGGAGCCAGATGCTCGACCCCGACCGCCTTGCCGCCGCCCTTGCGGTCAATCTGCGCGATCACCGCACGCGCCAGGGCCTTAGCCTCGATCAATTGGCCAAACGCGCCGATGTGTCGAAAGGCATGCTGGTGCAGATCGAAGGCGGCAAAACCAACCCCTCCATCGCCACCCTCTGCCGCGTGGCCAATGCCCTGGGCGTGCCGGTGGCAAAACTGCTGGAACTCGCCGAAACCCCGCCCGTGCGCATCGTCCGCAAGGCCGAAACGCCGCGCCTGTGGCAAACGGCGGCGGGTAGCGAAGCCCATTTGCTGATGAGCACCGACGGGCAGGAATATACCGAGCTTTGGACCTGGACCCTCGCCCCCGGCGAGCATTTCGACGGCGAGGCCCACCCGCCCGGCGCGCGTGAAATTCTATCGGTGCAGGAAGGCCGCTTACGCCTTACGGTCGGCGACGAAAGCCCGGAGATCGGCCCCGGCGATACGCTGCTGTTCCGCGCCGACCGCCCGCACCGCTACGCCAATGCAGGCGACGCGCCGGTGCGGTTTACGATGGTGGTGGTAGAACGGTCCAGCACGACGCTGGGCTGAGGCGGTGAGTACGTATGCCTTCAAGACTCCTCTCCCTTTGGGAGAGGCGGACGCCGCAGGCGTCGGGTGAGGGCGAAGCGCGCTGATCTAACAGGCAATTCCCTCACCCTGCCCTCTCCCAGTGGGAGAGGGTTCTTCTCGGCTTACGCCCGCGCCGCCACGGCGGGCAGGTCCATCGGCGCGCCAGTCGAAACCGAGGCCGAAGCGTCGACCCATTCGTAATTGGCCGGATCGGCGAAGACGGCGCGCAGCAGCTTATTGTTCAGCGCGTGGCCGGATTTGACCCCGTGGAAGGCGCCCAGAATTGGCCCGCCCGCGAGATAAAGGTCGCCGATGCAATCAAGAATCTTATGGCGGACGAATTCATCGTCGAACCGCAGCCCTTCCGGGTTCATCACGCTCTGGCCAGAAACGACCACCGCATTATCCAGCGAGCCGCCGAGGGCCAGGCCATTGGCGCGCAGGTAGTTCACTTCTTCGAGGAAGCCGAAAGTGCGCGCGCGGCTGATCTGGCCTTTGAAGCTAGTTTCATCGACAACCACGGCGCCGCTTTGGCGGGCGACGGCATTATTACCGAAGTCGATTTCGACCGAGACGGAGAAATGATCGGCGGGCGAGAGGCTGGCCGACTTGCTGCCTTCGGTGATCGAGACCGTGCGGCGAACGCGCAGGTAGCGGCGCGGCAACTCGCTATCGTGCAGCCCGGCGCTTTCCAGCAGAAAGACGAAGGGTTCGGACGACCCGTCCATGATCGGCAGTTCAGGACCATCGACGGCGATCAAAATATCGTCGATGCCGAGGCCCGCGAGGGCCGCCATCACATGTTCAACGGTCGACAGCGTCGTGCCCGCCGGATTGGACAGCAGCGTCGCATGCATCGTTTGCGTCACCCGGTCCCAACGGGCCGGAAGAATGCCTGCGTCGCCCTCAATATCCGTGCGGCGGAAGACGATGCCGGTGCCCGGCGCGGCGGGCAGCAGCGTCATCGCCACCGGTTGCCCGGTGTGAAGACCAATACCTTCGCAGCGAATAGCTTGCCCAATCGTCCGGCGCGTTGCCGACGGCACACCTGCCGCTTTACCCCGCCGATCGCTCATGCTTGCCTCCACGCTGCTGATCCTTGCTTATCCGGCCTGGGGTGCCTCGCCCCAGTCCAGAAATAACCAGGATTAGGGATAGCAAGCGTGATGCAACGCAGCAATTCACGCTTTGTTACGCGGTGTTACAGAAGCCCTAACGGCGGGCAAACAGGCGGCCATCGACGAGGGCCAGACCAAAGCCAATCCCCAGCATTCCCGCCACTTGCCAGAGGGTTAACCGTTCCCCGAGGAATAAAATCCCCATCAGCAGCGCGCTGGGCGGAATGAGAAACGTCACCAGCGACGAATTGCCCGCCCCCACCCGCGCCAGCAGGCGGAAATAGAGCACATAGGCCAGCGCGGTCGAGAGCGCGGCCAACCCGGCCAGCGATCCCAGCGTGGGGAGGGAGGGCAGCGCCAGCGTCCACGGCTGGTCGGCGACTGCCGTCAGCGGCAGCATCACCAGCGTCGCGGCGGTCAACTGCCCCAGGGCGGCGAGAATCGGATTGAGCTTGCGCAGGCGCCGCCCGTACCAAACCGCCCAACCATAGGCGAAGGCGGCGCCCAAAATCGCGGCTTGGGCAAGTAAGGGGCCGCTTAACCCGTCCACCGCACTCGGCCCGAGCATGATGGTGACGCCGAGAAAACCGCCGACAACGCCCGCGAGACGCAGCCGCGTCAGTTTTTCATCCTCGGTCATAAAATGGGTAACGATCAGCGCAAACAGCGGCGTGGTGGCGTTTAGGATCGACGCCAACCCGGCGCCGACCTGCTTCTGACCGTAGACGATTAGCGAAAAGGGAATAACGTTACTAAGCAGGGCGATAACGAAAAAACTGCCCCACAGCCCGGCGTCGCGCGGCAACGACAGGCCCATCGCCCGCACGGCCACCGCCAGGATCAGCGCCCCGCCGCCCACCCGGCAGAGAACGATGGTGAAGGGCGGCAGTTCCGCCACGGCGACCCGCCCAAAGAGGAAGGAGCCGCCCCAGAGGAGAGACAGGATTCCCAAAATCAGCCAATCATGGGCGGACATCGGACGGCTGGAAGGGGAGGTCATCAACGGCTCCTGCGAAAACGAGAGGCCGACGTTAGCCGCTTGTTCCCGTTTCGTCGCTCCGTTTCTTGCGCAAACAACGCAGCCCCCCTGTGACAAAGCGGCGGTTCTCGTTATGCGGTCGCCGGTCTAGCCTTTGACGATGACGACTGCCGCTTCCGCCCCCGCCGCCTCCTCGCTTTCGCTGCGCGACCTTGGCCTTGTGATGCTGGTCATGCTGGTCTGGGGCATCAATTTCCCGGTTGCAAAACTGGGGGTCGGCGCGCTGCCGCCGCTGTTTCTGCTGTCGATCCGCTTTACGATCGTCGGTCTGTTGATCATCCCCTTCTTCCCGCTGCCCCGGCGGCAGTGGAAGAACTTGCTGCTGCTGGCGCTGATGCTGGGGGTTGTGCATTTCGGCCTGATGTTTTTCGGGCTGCGCCGGGTCGATAGCGCGCTGGCGGCGGTACTGATCCAGGCGCAGGTGCCCTTCTCCACCCTGCTTGGCATGATCGTCTTGAAGGAACGGCCGAGCGTGACGACGCTGGTCGGGATGACGATTGCGCTGATCGGCGTCGGCATCGTCTTCGGCGAACCACATGGGCCGAGTTCTGCGCTTTATGCCGGCATGATCGTGCTGGCTGCCTTCGTCTGGGCCTGCTCCAACCTTGCGACGAAGCGCATTACCGGGCTGCACCCGCTGGCGATCACCGGCTGGATGTCGCTGATGTCGGCCCCGCAGCTCTTCGGCCTATCCATGCTGCTGGAAAGCGGGCAGGTCGCCGCCCTGCAAACGGGCGGCTGGCTGCTGGTGGGAACGATGCTCTACATGATTTGCGGCGCCTCGATCTTCGCCTACGGCACATGGTACGGGCTAATGCGGCGCTATCCGATCAGCACTCTCGCCCCCTATGCGCTCACCGCGCCGATCTTCGGGGTGTTCGCGGCAATCATCGCCTTGGGCGAACCCTTCACCCTGCGCGCAGGCATCGGCGGCGCGTTAACGCTGATCGGCGTCGCCGTGCTGACCGTCCTTCCCCACCGCCGCAAGGCATAAAATTTCGCCACCACCCCCGTTTTGCACGTATAATTACCGAAATCGCCCCGAACTTCGGGCACCTATTGCGCGCGCCCGCAGGCAAGCTAACCCCGGTTTTAGTCTCTTGGGGAGTTTGGGGAATGCGGTCTGCGATGATTGCCAGTTTGCTCGCGGGGGTCGCCCTGGTTGGCGCCGCGCTGCCCGCCACGGCGCAAACGGCGGGGAATGGCGCCTTAATGATTATCGGCGGCGCCCTGCGTCCCGAAACAAGTGACGTCTGGACCCGTCTGGTTACCCTGGCCGGGGGGCCGGGGGCGAAGATCATCGTCATTCCCGCCGCCGCCGGTAGCCCGCAGCGCACCGGTGAAGCTGCGGTTGCGACCCTGAAGAAGTTTGGGGCGGAAGCCGATCTGGTGCAAATCGGGCCGCGCTATAAGGATATCGACCTGCGCAAGGCGGCGAATGATCCCGCCAATGTTGCCAAGATCAAAGCCGCGACGGGTATCTATTTCCTAGGCGGCGATCAGGCGCGGATTACCCAAGCGCTGGTCGAACCGGACGGCAAGCCCAGCGCCGTGCTTTCGGCCATTTGGGAGATTTACCGGGCGGGCGGCGTCATCAGCGGCACGTCGGCAGGGGCGGCGATCATGTCGGAAACCATGTTCAAAGACCCACCCCCGGTTCTGGACGTACTGAAACAGGGGATCGTGCCGGGCAAAACCATCGACAAGGGCCTGGGTTTCCTAACCGACGGCTGGTTCGTCGATCAGCATTTCCTGGCGCGCGGGCGCTTCCCCCGCGCCTTGGCGGCGATGCAGGCCACCGGGATGACGAAAGGCTTCGGGGTTGACGAGGATACCGCTGCCGTCGTCCGCGCAGGAAAGCTGGAGGTGATCGGCTACAGCGGCGTCGTGTTGCTCGATACCAGCGCGGCGAAGGGCGGCGCCAATGCCGCCCCATTCAGCATTCAGGGCGCCAAGCTAAGCTATCTTGATCGGGGTGATAGCTACGATTTCAAAACCGGGGCGATCCTGCCGAACCCGGTCAAAGACCCGGCGAAAGATAAGCTCGACCCCGCGGCCGCCGATTATAAACCCTATAACGAAGACCCCGAAGCCTGGCCGACGATTCTGGGGAACCGCACGCTGGTCGAAGCGATGGGCAACCTGATCGACAATAAGCAAACCGAACAGATCGGCCTTGCCGTGGATTTGCGCCCGAATGCCCCCAATCCCGACATTGGGTTCGAGTTCAAACTCTACAAAGGCCCCGGCAGCCTGGGCTGGTATAGCAGCGCCCTGGGCGGCGATAGTTATACGGTCAAGGATATCTACCTTGACGTGCGCCCCGTTCTACTGCCGAAGCCGCTCTATTCGCCGAAATAGCCTGAACGTGCTGGGGCGGCGTGCGTCGCCTCAGCGCCCCACATCGGGGATAGAGTGACCAGGCACGGCGCAAGCTGGATGAACCAGATTACTTTTGCGGCAAAATCCTATAAATTTTGGGAATGTCTGCCATCCCACCCCCCAGTATTTTCGGCATTTGCGCGGCCCATCACGCGATTAATCCGGTGTTTCGGAATTCGCCGTTCTATGGCCATCCTTCGGCCGATGCGGTGCTGTCGTGCAGCCTGCGCGTGAAAGTTGAAACGCAGAACCCGATCCGGGCCGCCGAAGGGCGCGGCGCGGATTGGTTTTTCTCGGGGCAACCGCAGCGCACCGATCCGCTGGTCACGGCATCGCCCGGCAACTTCGGCCAAGGGCTAGCCTATGCCGCGCGCGATAAGAAACGCCCGCTGATCATTTTTGCTCCGGTCGGGGTCAATCCCGCCAAGTTAGAGGCGATGCGCCACCTCGGCGCCGACGTTCGGCTGGAAGGGGCCGATCTTTATACCGCCAAGGAGGCAGCCCGCGCCTATGCCGACACCATCGGCGGCCAGCTTCTGGACGATGGCGCCCATCCGCGCGTGGTGGAAGGCTTCGGCACGATTGCGCGGGAGATGACCGAAGCGGGCGTTGAGTTTGATACCGTGCTGCTGCCGCTGGGGGCGGGGGCGCTCGCCATCGGGGTGGGGCTTTGGCTAAGGGCGGAAAAACCCAATGTTCGGGTTATCGGCCTTGTCCCCGAAACCAGCCCGGCGATGCTTTTGTCCTGGCAGGCTGGAAAGGTTATCACCGCGCCCCCGGCCGAGGTTCCGACCATCGCCGACGGTCTGGCTCAGCGCGCCCCGTCGGCCTATGCCTTTGCCTATCTGCGCCAAACAATCGATGACGTCTGGAGCGTGCGCGATGGCGCTATTCTGGCCGGTATGCGGTTCTGCCACCAGCATTATGGGCTGATTATCGAACCCGCCGGGGCGATTGGCGTCGGGGCAATTCTAGAGCGGCCAGAGGCGTTTGCCGGGCAGCGGGTTGCCACCGTTCTCTGCGGCGGCAATATGACGCCCGATCAAATCCGCACCTATCTCGGTTAACCTTTCGCGCTTGACCCCCGCCGCGCCCCCGTCTAAGCCTGCACGGCCAGACGGCTGGATGACCGCGCGCCGCGTTCTGCGGCGGGAGGAAAGTCCGGGCTCCACGGAAATAGGGTGCCGGGTAACGCCCGGCGGGGGCGACCCCAGGGATAGTGCCACAGAAAGCAAACCGCCCGCGCGGCCTTCGGCCCCGCGAGGTAAGGGTGAAAGGGTGCGGTAAGAGCGCACCGCGTAACCGGCAACGGAAGCGGCACGGTAAACCCCACCCGGAGCAAAACCGAATAGGAAGGGCAGGCCCCCTGCGGGTACAGCGCATTTCCGCGCCGCCCTTCGGGTTGGTTGCGAGAGGTGATCGGCAACGGTCATCCCAGAGGAATGGTCATCCACGGGCCGCAAGGCCCCGGACAGAACCCGGCTTACAGGCCGTCTGGCATCTTCTGTTTTCAAAACTTTCGGCATCCCCCGTAAGGCCTCGCAGGCGAACGCAAGGGGATAAGATTGCCCCAGATGACGGCAGCTTGAATTAATTTTCATGTAGCCTGAGGGCAGAACTGTAGTCAATTTTGTAGCTTCACAACATTTTAGAGACCCGAAATAGGCAGAAATAAGGCGGCTGCCTGCCGGTAGACCTTCGGGAATCCGCGCCCCTGAACACTGTTCTGCATCGAGTCGCGTAGGTTCGTCATACGATTTATGGAACATTTCATAAACTATCGAAAAAATATCATCTTCAACAATTCTCTAAGTAAGAATCCTCATTCATTGCATGAGCAATATGGCAGGACTCTGGCGATTCAGTGCGCAGGAGAAGCAGGGCAGATGATGCCTTGAATTATCGGGTTTTTTACTCCCTGGCTCCATTGACGCCCATTCTGTCCCATGTTATCCCAAATCATCCCATGCGGAACCAGATACGCCCACCCGTATCCGGTGCTCGTCGGGGATGGGGTCGGGGGCGTCGGCTTGCATTGTTACTGAGGCGTAACACGATGTAAGACGCACAATCCGGGCGCGGAGGCACAAACGTGGTGGGTAACCCGGGGGGGCACCTCGGGTTGCGGGCGAAGGGGCTGCGGATCGGGAATGGCACTATTCCTGTCCACATTTGTGAATAAGGTAGACAAGAAGGGCCGCGTGTCGGTCCCGGCGCCTTTTCGCACAGCCTTGGCAGAGCAACCCTATGCGGGGATTCTGGCGTATCGCTCGCTGCATGGACCGTGGATCGAAGCGGCTGGCATCGACCGGCTGCAAAAGTTTTCGGACGAGCTAGAACAGCTCGACCCCGACCGGCCGGAGGAGGCCGAACGCTATACGTTGCTCTCGACCCTTCTGGGCGAGACGTATCAGTTGGCGTGGGATGAAGGCGGGCGGGTGTTGTTGCCCCAACCGCTACTGGACTATGCCGGGATTGGCGAAGAAGCCGCCTTTGTCGGTCAGGGTAAACATTTTCTGATCCGGGATCCGTCCCAGCAGCGGGCAATCGTAGAGGCGACGATTGCCAGCAGGCTGGAGGCGAAAAAATCCAAAGACTCACCCCCAAAGGCGCCCTCCCCCGGGAGGGACTGATGACGGGTGATCATCTTCCGGTTCTGATCCGGGAAGTGGTGGCGGCGCTCGTCCCCCAGGATGGCGGGCGCTTTATCGATGGGACATTCGGGCGCGGCGGCTATACCCGCAGGCTGTTGGAGGCGGCAGACTGCACGGTTCTGGCCATTGACCGCGACCCGGAAGCCCTAACCCACGCAGCCGAGATGACCAAGGCTTTTGGCGGACGTTTGCAAGCCGTCGCGGGCACCTTCGGTCAACTCGATACGCTGGCAGCGGGGGCCGGATTTGGACCGGTCACGGGGGTGACACTCGATATCGGTGTTTCCTCCCCGCAGATCGATACGCCGGAGCGCGGTTTCTCCTTCCGGCACGATGGGCCGCTCGATATGCGCATGAGCCTTGCGGGCGAGAGCGCGGCGGACCTCGTGAACCGGCTGGCGGAAGAAGATCTGGCCAACATCATTTATCAGTACGGCGAAGAACGGTTTTCCCGGCGGGTGGCGCGGGCGATTGTCGCCGCGCGGGCGGACAGCCCGATCCGCACGACGCTCCAGTTGGCCGAGATCGTGCGCGGTGCCGTACCGAAATCGAAAGATGGGATCGACCCGGCGACGCGCACCTTCCAGGGCCTACGCATTGCCGTGAACGACGAATTGGGCGAGCTGAAGCGCGGTCTTGCGGCGGCGGAGCGCTGCCTTGCACCGGGCGGGCGGCTGGCGGTCGTGACCTTCCATTCGCTGGAAGACCGCATCGTCAAAAGCTTCCTGGCCGACCGCAGCGGCAAAAGCGCCGCCGTGTCGCGCTATGCGCCGCCGAAGGATGTGGCGCCGCCAAGCTTCACGCTGATTTCCCGCAAGGCGATCACCGCGCAGGACGATGAGCTGAGGATGAACCCGCGCGCCCGGTCGGCGAAACTGCGGGTGGCCGAACGCACCGACGCCCCCGCCCATGCAGGGGAGGCGGCATAATGTGGCGCTTCTTCCTGATCTGGTTGGTGCTGGCAAGCTCGGTCGGCTATGCGGTCTACCATCTGAAGTATGAGGTGGCGCGCAAGGAGCGCGTGCTAACCCAGCTCAACCGCCAGATTCTGGCCGATCAGGAAGCCATTCAGGTATTGAAAGCCGAATGGAGCTTTCTCAATCAGCCGCAGCGCATCGAAGAAGTGGCACGCACCCATCTGGGGCTGGAGCCGCTGACCGTGAAGCAGATCACGCGGGTGGCGTCCCTGCCGATGAAAGCGCAGCCGTTACCCGCGCCGAATGGTCCGCGCCGCCCGGCATCCGATGCGCCGCAGACGGACGCCGATCCCTTGTTCGAAGAAGGCGCCGGTGGCCTGCCGGACGATCTCGATACCGAAGGCGACGCCGCCGCCCCGGTGCAGGCCGGGCCGTTGGCGAGCCAGACGGCGCCGGGCGCGCTACCGCCTACCGTGGTGCGTGGCCCCGCCCATGCCCCGCCGCCGAGGAAAATTCCATGAGCCTCGGCCAAACTCTCATGCGCCTCGTGCGCGCCACCTGCACCCTCGGCGGTTCCGGCAAACATGCACTGGAGACCGCCCATACCCGTTTGATCGTCACCGGCGCTTTTTTTGCGCTGGCGTTCGGCGCGGTCGGCGTGCGCTTGGCCGATGTGACGCTGCTGCCCCATAGCGACGACACAAAACGCGCCCGCGCCGCCCGACCGGAAAAACTGGATCGCGCCGATGTGGTGGACCGGAATGGGCTGCTGGTCGCAACCTCCATCGCCACCGCCTCCGCCCACGCCAACCCCAAGGAAATTGGCGATCCGGTCGGTGTGGCGCGCAAGCTCGCCTCTGTCCTGCCGGATATCGACGAAAAGCAGATCCGCGACCGTCTGGCCGCGCCAGACCGCAGCTTCGTTTATATCCGCCGAAACCTGTCGCCGCGCCAGCAGTATGAGATCAACCGCCTCGGCATTCCCGGCATTCAGTTCCAGCAGGAAAACCGGCGGCTCTATCCGCAGGGCCGTTTGCTGGCCCATGTGCTCGGCTTTTCCGACGTTGATAACAATGGTCTTGCAGGCGTCGAAAAAGGGCTGAACGAACGGCTGCGCGCGGGGGGTGAGGCCGTCGCCCTCTCCATCGATACGCGCATTCAGCATATCCTGCGCCAGGAACTCGATGCCGCCGTCGCCAAATTCCAAGCCATCGGCGCCGCCGGGCTGGTGATGGATATTTATACCGGCGAAGTGCTGGGCATGGTCTCGCTGCCCGATTTCGACCCCTCCGCCCCCGGCGAATCGCCCGACGATGCGCGCTTTAACCGCATCACCTTGGGCGTGTACGAAATGGGGTCGACCTTCAAGATCTTTAACACGGCGATGGCGCTGGATTACGGCACCGTGTCCGTCAGCGGCGGGTATGACGCCGCCCGCCCGATCCCCATCGGTCGTTTTACGATTAAGGACGATCACCCGGTACCGCGTTGGCTGTCGGTGCCAGAAATCTTCATGTATTCATCGAACATCGGGTCGGTGAAAATGGCCCAGGATGTGGGCGTACAGGGGCAGCGCGCCTTTCTGGATAAGCTCGGGCTGCTGACCCCGCCGAAATTCGAAGTCCCTGAAATCGGTCGCCCGCAGGTGCCGCAGCCTTGGCGCCCGATCAACCTGATGACCATCGCCTTCGGCCACGGCATTTCGGTTAGCGCCTTACAGGTCGCCGCTGCCGCGTCGTCGGTCATGAACGGCGGCGTTTACGTCAAGCCAACGCTGGTGAAGCAGGAAGAGGGCGCGACCATCCAAGGCACGCGGGTGATGCAGGCCAAAACCTCGGAAACCATGCGTAAGCTGATGCGCCTTGTCGTGAGTAACGGCACGGGCCGCAAGGGCGATGTGCCGGGCTATATCGTCGGCGGCAAGACCGGCACGGCGGAAAAAATCGGCGCGCGCGGCGGCTATCGTAAGAATGCCAATATCACCTCCTTCGTTGCGGGCTTTCCGATCCATAACCCACGCTATTTGGTGATGGCGCTGCTTGATGAGCCGAAGGGGTTAAAGGAAACCTTTGGTTTCTCGACCTCGGGCTGGAATGCCGCGCCGACCGGCGGCAAGATCATCGCCCGCGTCGGCCCGCTGCTGGGGGTGGAGCCTTACGATTTGAACGCGCCGGAGGTAAAAACCGCCCTGGCCGTCGATCTCGCTGGGGCCGGGCCGCGCGCCGTCAAAACCAATCCAATGCCGGGTGCCATCGGCGCGCCGCTGGTCCCCGCCCCACCCGCGGGCGCGGCAACCCCCGTGCGCGGTCAACCACCGCAGGCGGCCCTACGCCCAACCCCCTTGCCTGTCACCCCTGTCGGAGGATCGACCGTTGCGGCTCGGTGATTTGCTGATCGGCCTGCCCGGCCCCTTGGCCGGGATCGATGTGACCGGCATCACGGCGGACAGCCGCGCCGTGCGCACGGGCTATCTATTCGCCGCCCTCTCCGGCAGCAAGGCCGATGGCCGGGCGTTCATCGCGCAAGCGGTGACGATGGGCGCCAGCGTCATTTTGGGCGCCGAAGGGATCGAAGCGCCGGTGCCGGTGCTGATCTCCCCCGATCCGCGCCGAGAACTGGCGCTGATCGCCGCCGCCTTTTATGCCCGTCAGCCGGAAACCATCGTTGCCGTGACCGGCACCAGCGGCAAAACCTCTACGGCGTGGTTTACCCAGGGGCTTTTCGCCGCGACCGGGCATACGGCGGGCTATCTCGGTACCCTCGGCCTGCATGTCCCCGGCCTGCCGGAACAATATACGCTGACGACGCCGGACCCGGTGGCGCTGCACCTCTATCTCGCCCAAGCGGCGGACGCGGGGGTGACGCATTTCGCCCTCGAAGCCTCCTCCCACGGGATCGACCAGCGGCGGCTCGATGGCGTGCGTCTCAAAGCCGCCGCCTTCACTAATCTTCAGCGCGACCATCTCGATTATCACGCGACGATGGCGGCCTATTTCGAAGCGAAAGCCCGGCTGTTCCTCGATCTGTTGCCGGAAAATGGCACCGCCGTCGTCCACGCGGGCGACGACTGGGGCCAGGTTCTGCGCGACCGAGTGCAGCAGCGCGGCCAGACCTGCCTGACCTATGGCACGAAAACCGCCGACCTGGCGCTGACGGGCCGTGCCTTGGCCCCCGGGGGGCAGGCGCTAACGATTTCGGCCCTGGGCGAGACGGCGGAGGTGATTTTCCCCGTGCTCGGCAGTTTCCAGGCCGAAAATCTGCTGGCCGCCCTTGGCCTCGTCATCGCTGCGGGGGTACCCGTTGCCGCTGCGCTGGCGGCGATCCCATCGCTGCGCCCGGTGCCGGGGCGGATGGAGACGGTCGGCAGCCTGAACGGCGCGACGGTCATCGTCGATTACGCCCATAAGCCCGGTGCGCTGGACGAGGTGCTGAGCGCCGCCCGCCGCACGATGAAATCCGGCGCGCGGCTGCACGTCGTCGTCGGTTGCGGCGGCGACCGCGACGCCGGGAAGCGCCCGATCATGGGGTCCATCGCCTCCCGCCGGGCCGACCGCGCGGTGATCACCGACGATAACCCGCGCAGCGAAGACGCCGCCACCATCCGCAAGGCCGTGCTGGCCGGGTGCGATGGCGAGGCCGAAATCATCGAGATCGGCGACCGCGCCGCCGCCATCGCCGGGGCCATCGCCGCGTTGCAGCCCGATGATGTGCTGGTCATCGCCGGAAAAGGCCATGAGTCGGGCCAGATCATCGGCAGCGAAACCCTACCGTTCGATGATCGGGAGGTGGCCGCCCAGGCCCTCGCCAGCCACGGCGGTCAGGTGATCTGGGGGGCCTCGGCATGAGCCCGCTCTGGACTCACATCACCGCCGCCGAAGCGACCCAGGGTACGGCCCGCGGGGCGTTTAGCGCCACTGGCGTTAGCATCGACAGCCGGACTGTGCAACCGGGCGATCTTTTCGTGGCCCTGCGCGGCGAGAATAACGACGCGCACGCCTATGTGCCGCAGGCCCTGGCGGCAGGCGCGGCAGCGGCCGTGGTCGATCACCCGGTCGACGGCCCCCATCTTGTCGTGCCAGACACGATGCGCGCGCTGGAAGACCTGGGGGCCTTCGCCCGCGCCCGCGTGTCCGCCAAGGTTGCCGCGATCACCGGCAGCGTCGGCAAAACGTCCAGCAAGGAAGCGCTGACGCAGCTTTTGGCGGCGCAAGCGCCGACCTACGGCTCGCGCGGCAATCTCAATAATAACTTTGGTGTGCCGCTCTCCCTCGCCCGCCTGCCCGCAGATGTGACCTATGGCGTGTTCGAACTGGGGATGAACCACCCCGGCGAAATCGCCCCGCTGTCGCGGCAGGCAAAGCCCCATGTGGCGCTGGTAACGGCGATTGCCCCGGCGCATGTGGAATTCTTCAGCGACGGCGAGGCGGGGATTGCCCGCGAAAAAGCCAGCATTGCCGAAGGCCTGCTGCCCGGCGGCGTGCTGATCCTGCCGCGCGACAGCCAGCATTTCGCGGCGATGCGCGCCGCCTACCCCGAAGTGCTAAGCTTCGGTACCGCGCCTGATGCCGATAGCCGCCTGATCGATTGGCAGCCCGGCGCCGACGGTATCGATACGGTCGAAGCCGATATTCTCGGCACCCGCTGCCGCTATCGCTGGGGCATGGCCGGGCGGCATCAGGCGCTGAACAGTCTCGGCGTGCTCACCACTCTCGTGCGCCTCGGCGGTGACCTGTCCCGCGCCCTAAGCGATGCCGAAGCCCTGCGCCCAATGGCCGGGCGCGGCGAACGGCTGGTGCTGCCGTGGCAGGGCGGCACGATTACGCTGCTCGACGAAAGCTATAACGCCAGCCCCACCGCCGTGCGCGCCGCCCTGCACGTTCTTGCGACGCTGCCGGGCCGCCGCCTGCTGGTGCTCGGCGATATGCTGGAACTCGGTGATCACGCCGCAGACCTTCACGCCGGGCTGGCCGAGGCGGTTGACGGCGCCGGGCTGGATCGGGTCTATCTCGCGGGCACCCATATCGCCGCCCTCGCTCAAGCCCTGCCGACTGGCCGGGTGACGGCGCACGCCGCGCTGACCCAAGATTTGATTGCCCCGGTGCTGGCCGACCTACAGCCGGGCGATGCAATTTTGGTCAAAGGCTCGCTGGGCATGAAAATGAAACCGCTGGTCGAGGCGATCAAGACCGCAGCCCTCCCGCAGAAGGTTCTATCCTAATGCTGTTCAATCTTCTGGCACCGCTGGCCGAAGAGTTTTTGCTCTTCAACCTGTTCCGATACTTAACGTTTCGGACGGGCGGGGCCATTTTGACGGCACTGTTCATCGCGCTCTTCGCGGGGCCGAAGGTGATTCTATGGCTGCGGTTGAAGCAGGGGCAGGGGCAGCCGATCCGCACCGACGGGCCGGAAGGGCATCTCGCCAAAAAGGGCACGCCGACAATGGGCGGCTTCTTGATCCTGCTGGCGCTGGCGATCTCGACCCTGCTGTGGGCCGATCTATCGTCGGGGTACGTGTGGGCGGTGCTGCTGGTGACCATCGGTTATGGCGTGATCGGGTTTGCCGATGACTTCCTGAAGGTCAGTAAGAAGAACCCCAAGGGTCTTAACGGCCGCATCAAACTGGTGTTTGAAATCGCTATCGCGTTGGGGGCCGTGGTGTGGGTGATGATGATTACCCGCGACCCGCTTTCGACAAGCCTCGCGATCCCCTTCTTGAAGCAGTTGATGATCAATATCGGCTGGTTCTTCGTGCCGGTGGCGGTCTTCATCATCGTCGGCGCCGGGAATGCGGTGAACCTGACCGACGGGTTGGACGGGTTGGCCATCGTGCCGGTGATGATCGCGGCGGGCTGTTACGCGCTGATCTCCTACCTCGTTGGGAACGCGGTTTTCTCCGCCTATTTGCAAATCCCCTCCGTCCCCGGCGCTGGGGAAATGGCGGTTTTCTGCGGGGCGCTGACCGGGGCGGGCTTGGGTTTTCTATGGTTCAACGCGCCGCCCGCGCGCGTCTTCATGGGCGATACCGGCTCCCTCTCCCTCGGCGGCGCGTTGGGCATGGTCGCGGTGATCACCAAGCATGAAATTGTGCTGGCGATCATCGGTGGGCTGTTCGTGCTGGAAACCGTGTCGGTCATCGTTCAGGTCGCCAGCTATAAGCTGACCGGCAAGCGCGTGTTCCGCATGGCGCCGCTGCACCATCACTTCGAAAAGAAGGGCTGGGCCGAACCCACCATCGTTATCCGATTTTGGATCATCGCCTCCGTCCTGGCGCTGATCGGTCTTTCCACCCTAAAGCTGCGGTAGGAGTTTCCATGATTCTGCCCACCGCCTACCGCAATAAGCAGGTTGCCGTCGTCGGCCTCGCCCGGTCGGGCTTGGTCGCGGCTCAGGCTTTGAGTCAAGCCGGGGCAATCGTTTACGCCTGGGACGATAATGCCCCGGCGCGCGATGCGGCTTTGGCGGCAGGGCTTACGCTGACCCCCGTGGTGGCGATGCCGTGGGAACAGTTGACTGCGCTGATCCTATCGCCGGGCATTCCCCATTCTTACCCGAAGCCCCACGCCGCTGCCGACGCCGCGCGGGCGGCCGGGGTGCCGATCCTTGTCGATGTCGATCTGCTACTCTCAACCCAGACCGCCGCCCCGGTGATCGCGGTGACGGGCACCAACGGCAAATCGACGACGACGGCGCTGATCGACCATATCCTGCGCGATGCCGGGCTGCCGGTCGCCATGGGCGGCAATATCGGCGTTCCAGCCCTTACCCTGCCCGCTTTCGGGCCGGAAGGAACCTATGTGCTGGAACTCTCGTCCTATCAGCTTGAACGAGTGCCGAGCCTCTCGGCCCGCACGGCAATTTTGCTGAATATCACCGCCGACCATCTCGACCGTCACGGCGGCATGGACGGGTATATTCAAGCGAAGGCCGAAATCTTCCACCATCAGGGCGAACCGGATTGGGCGATCATCGGCATGGATGACGCCCCCAGCCGGGGGATGGCCGATAAGGTCCGCCGCGCCGACCGCGCCCCGCGCGTTGTGCCCATCTCGGTGCTGGCGCCGGTCGCGGGCGGCGTCTATGCCCTCGACGGTCAGGTGATCGACGATCTCGACGGTGCCGCCGTGCCGGTGTTTGCGCTGGACCGCGCACCGCGCCTGCCGGGCCGGCACAATGCGCAGAATATCTGTGCCGCCTATGCCGCAGCCCGCCACGCCGGGGTTGCGCCCGACGCGATTGCCGAGGCGATCACCCGCTTCCCCGGCCTTGCCCATCGGCAGGAATGGGTGAGCACGCTCGATGGCGTCGCCTATATCAACGATAGCAAGGCGACCAATGCCGATGCGGCGGAACGGGCGTTGGTTTGCTATCCCGCGATCCATTGGATTTTGGGCGGGGTCGCCAAAGCGGGCGGGATCGATTCGCTGGCCGCCCATTTCCCGCGCGTGCGCGGTGCCTATCTGATCGGCGAGGCCAGCAGTACCTTTGCCGAAACCTTGGTGGCGGGCGGGATCGTCCCGAAAGCCTGCGGCACCCTGGAAGTGGCCGTGCGCGAAGCGCGGGAAGCCGCGAAGCCGGGCGAGGTGGTCCTACTCTCCCCCGCCTGCGCCAGCTTCGATCAGTACAAAAGCTTCGAGCATCGCGGCGATCATTTCCGACAGTTGGTGGAAAACCTCAGCCGCACGGGGGGCGCCGAATGACCGGGTTGACCAGCTTCTCCCGCGCCGACCGCTCCATCGTTGGGCGCTGGTGGTGGACGGTAGACCGCATGACCCTGGCGGCCCTGCTAGTGCTGGCGGGGATCGGCGCGATGCTGATCCTGGCCGCCAGCCCCGCCGTAGCCACCCGCATCGGTATTTCCGACAGTTTTCACTTCGTCAAACGTCAGTTGATGGTGCTGCCCGCAGCCCTGATCGTGATGATCGGGATTTCCCTGCTGTCGCCGCGCAACATTCGCCGCTTGGCGGTCGTCGGCTTTATCGGCGGAATTGCAGCGCTGGCGTTAACGCTGGTCGCGGGCCAGGAGATCAAAGGCGCGCGGCGCTGGATATCCTTGGCGGGCCAGTCGATCCAGCCCTCGGAATTCGTCAAACCCTGCTTTGCCGTCGTTGCCGCCTGGATGTTCTCCGAACAGCGCAAGGGCAGCGGCGTGCCGGGCTTTTTGATTTCCGGCGCGCTCTATGGCGTCGTCGTCGCCCTGCTGCTGAAGCAGCCCGACCTGGGCATGACCGTGGTGATCACCGCCATTTGGCTCATTCAGTTCTTTCTGGCGGGCCTGCCGATGCTGTTCGTGCTGATCGGTGGCGTCGGCGCGGTAACGGGGCTGATCGGCGCCTATTTCCTGCTGCCGCACGTCGCTAGCCGCATCGACCGCTTCCTTGATCCTGCGGCGGGCGACCGCTATCAGGTTGATAAGGCGATGGATGCGTTTGCCAATGGCGGCGCCTTTGGGCGGGGGCCGGGCGAGGGCATCGCCAAAGCCTTTATTCCTGACGTGCATGCCGACTTCATCTTCGCCGTCGCGGGTGAAGAATATGGGCTGATCACCTGCCTGATCATCGTTGCGCTGTTCGGTTTCATCGTGCTGCGCGGCTTTGCCAAGCTGCTGCACGAATCGAACCTGTTCGTGCTACTGGCCGGGACCGGCCTGCTGGTGCAATTCGGCCTGCAAGCCTTCATCAACATGGCCTCCACCCTGCACATGATCCCGACGAAGGGCATGACGCTGCCGTTCATTTCCTACGGTCTGTCGTCGCTGTTCGCCATTGCCATCGGGATGGGCATGCTGCTGGGGCTGACGCGCCGCCGGTTTGGGGAGAGCGACCTGTGAGCGCCCCCCTGATCGTTCTCGCTGCCGGGGGCACCGGCGGTCACGTCTTCCCCGCCGAAGCGCTGGCGGGCGAGTTGATCGCGCGTGGCTATCGGACGGCCCTGATCACCGATGGTCGCGGCAAGGCCTTGGGCGTGAAGCAGGAAGGGCTGGACCTGCACGTTGTCCCCTCCGCCGCGATGTTGGGGAAGGGTTTCTGGGGCCGGGCGCGCGGGGCGATCACGCTCGTGCGCGGTTTCCTGGCTAGCCGGGCGCTCTTGAAACAGTTGAGGCCCGCCGCCTGTGTCGGCTTCGGCGGTTATCCCTCCGTCCCGCCGATGCTTGCCGCCCAACGCCTGGGGCTGCCGACCGTGCTGCACGAACAGAATTCCGTGCTGGGCCGGGCCAACCGCCTGCTGCTGGACCGTGCCCGGCTGCTGGCAACCAGTTTCGAGCGCACGCTCGCGCTGCCGTCGTTGCGGGTGCCGACACCGTGGATCGGCAACCCCGTGCGCGCGGCGATTGCCGCCGTGCCGGAATTCAGCCTGCCGACCGAACGGTTCCATATTCTCATCACCGGCGGCAGCCAGGGCGCACGGGTGTTTGGTGAAACTATTCCCCCCGCCCTTGCCAGCCTGCCGCAAGTGCTGCGCGATATGCTGATCGTATCGCATCAAGTGCGGGCCGAGGATGTTCACACCGCGCAAGAGATCTATCGCGAAGCCGGGATTAAGGCCGACTGCGCCCCTTTCTTCGGCGATATGGCGAAACGCCTGACCCTGGCCCATCTGGTCATCGCCCGGGCGGGGGCCTCGACGGTCGCAGAACTGACCGCCGCCGGGCGCCCGTCGATCCTGATTCCGCTGCCAAACTCCGCCGACGATCACCAGACCGTCAACGCCCGCGCCCTGTCCGACCACGGCGCCGCTTGGTTGCTGCCGCAAGAAGCGCTTGCGACCGGCGGGCTAACCCGGCGTGTGACCGAGCTTCTGACCAATCCCGCCGGGCTGCTTGAGGCGGCGAAAGCCGCCCGCGCCCTGGCGAAACCCGATGCTGCCGCCCGGCTTGCCGATCTCGTGCTGGCCCAAGTTTCTGGAGACGCCCCATGAGAGCGATGCCCCTGTCCATCGGAACCCTACATTTCGTCGGGATCGGCGGCATCGGCATGTCCGGGATCGCCGAGATTCTGCACAATCTCGGCTATAAGGTGCGCGGCTCCGACCAGGCGGATAACGCCAATGTCAAGCGCCTGCGGTCGCTGGGCATTCCGGTCGAAATCGGCCACCGCGCCGAAAATCTCGACGATGCGCAGGTGCTGGTCATCTCCTCTGCCGTCAAGCGCGACAACCCGGAAGTCATCGCCGCCGTCGAGCGGATGATCCCGGTGGTCCGCCGCGCCGAAATGCTGGGCGAACTCATGCGCCTGAAATGGTCGGTCGCCATCGGCGGCACCCACGGCAAGACGACGACGACCTCGATGATCGCCGCCATGCTCGATGCGGCGGGCCTCGATCCGACCGTCATCAACGGCGGCATCATCAACGCTTACGGCACCAATGCCCGTTTAGGCGCGGGCGACTGGATGGTGGTGGAGGCCGACGAAAGCGACGGCACCTTTACCCGCCTGCCCTCCGTCATCGCGGTGGTGACGAACATCGACCCGGAACACCTCGACCATTACGGCACCTTCGATAAGGTGCAGGAAGCCTTCCAAACCTTCGTCGAGAACATCCCCTTCTACGGGTTTGCCACGCTGTGCATCGACCATCCCGGCGTGCAGGCGATGATCCCGAAGCTCGACCGCCGCATCGTCACCTATGGTCTGTCGCCGCAAGCCGACGTGCGCGGCCTGAACCTATCGATGCAGCCCGGCGGCGCGCGCTACGATGTGGAAATCCGCGACCGCATGGGCGGACCGACGCGCATTCTGCGCAATGTTCAGCTTCCCATGCTCGGCACCCACAATGTCCAGAACTCGCTCGCGGCGATTGCCGTGTCGCTGGAAATGGGTATCGACGACGATACCATCCGGCGCGGGTTGGCCGGGTTCAAAGGCGTGAAGCGCCGCTTTACCCGTACGGGCGAAGTGCGTGGCATTACGGTGATTGACGATTATGGGCATCATCCGGTCGAAATCGCCGCCGTGCTCAAAGCCGCCCGCTCGGGCTGCCGGGGCCGGGTGATCGCCGTGGTGCAGCCGCATCGCTACAGCCGCGTCCGCGACCTGTTCGAAGATTTCTGCACCTGCTTCAACGATGCCGACGCGGTGATCGTCGCCGATATTTATGCAGCGGGCGAAGCGCCGATCGAGGGCGTGACGCGCGATGCGATGGTCGCCGGGATGAAGCAGCGCGGCCACCGCTTCGTGCGCCCGCTGGAAAGCCCAGACGATCTGCCAAAAATCATCAAAGACATGGCCCGCCCGTCCGATATGGTGGTCTGCCTTGGGGCGGGGACCGTCACCAATTGGGCGCACGCCCTGCCGGGGCAATTGGCCGAACTCTACGGCGAACCCGTGAGCGGGGGGGCGCAATGATCGCCCTCCTCCGCCCCGACAGCGCCATTCCGCTGGCCGACCGCCTGCCCAAGCTGCGCGGGCGGGTAACGCCGAACGCGCCCTTGAGCGCGATCACTTGGTTCGCCGTCGGCGGCCCAGCGGAAGTCTTGGTGCGCCCGGCGGATGAGGAAGATCTCGCCACCCTGCTCGCCGCCCTGCCGCCCGAGGTGCCGGTGACGGTGATCGGCGTCGGCTCCAACCTTCTGGTGCGCGATGGCGGCGTGCCGGGCGTCGTGTTGCGCCTCGGCAAAGGCTTCGCCACGATCACAACGGATGGAACCCAGGTCACGGCAGGGGCGGCGGCGCTTGACCTCAATACCGCCCTGACGGCGGGCGACGCTGGGATTGCCGGACTGGAGTTTCTGTCGGGCGTGCCCGGCACCATTGGCGGCGCCCTGCGCATGAACGCCGGGGCCTATGGCGGCGACATGGCGCAAGTGCTGGTGGAAGCCCGCGCGCTCGACCGGAAGGGCAATCGGCGCACCGCTACCCTGACCGAGATGGGTCTGACCTACCGCCATTCCGACGCGCCTGCCGATTGGATCTTCACCGGTGCGCGGATGCAGGGCCGGGAAGCCGATCCCAAAACCATCGGCCAGCATCTTGCCGAAATTCGCGCCAACCGCGAAGCGAGCCAGCCGATCCGCGCCAAAACCGGCGGCTCCACCTTCAAGAATCCGCCCGGCCAAAAGGCCTGGGAACTGATCGACAAGGCCGGGTGCCGGGGCCTGCGCTTGGGCGGCGCGCAAGTGTCGGAAAAGCACACCAACTTCCTGATCAATACCGGCGACGCCACCGCCGCCGAGATCGAAGCCTTGGGCGAGGAGGTGCGCCGCCGCGTACTCGAAACCTCGGGTGTTTCCTTGGACTGGGAAATCAAACGCATCGGCGTTTCCGCAGGAGAAGGCGCATGAGCCGCTTTCGCCGCATCGCCGTTTTGATGGGCGGCTGGTCTGCCGAGCGCCCCGTGTCGCTCGCCTCCGGGGCTGCGGTCGCGGCGGCCCTGCGCGAAAAAGGCTTCGAGGTGACGGAGATCGACGCGCCGAAAGACCCGGCGGCCCTGATTGCCGCCCTCACCCCAAAGCCCGATGCGGTGTTCAACGCGCTGCACGGCCAGGGCGGCGAGGATGGGCGCGTGCAGGCGATCCTCGATCTCTTGGAAATCCCCTATACCCATTCAGGCGTGCTGGCCTCCGCCCTCGCCATGAATAAACCCGCCGCCAAGCGTGTTTTTGCCGCCGAAGGGCTGCGCGTACCGGGCGGGGCGGTCTATTCGAAAGCGGATGTGCTGGCGGGCGACGTTATCGCCCGGCCTTACGTGGTGAAGCCCCCCGCCGAGGGATCGAGCTTCGGGGTGCAAGTGGTTCGCCCGGGCGACAATGGCCCTGCGGTGGCGGAATGGGGATTTGGCGAGGAAGTCCTGGTCGAACCCTATATCGCCGGGCGGGAGTTGACCGTTGCTGTCATGGACGATCCCGAAACCGGCGAACCGCGTGCATTGGGCGCCATCGAAATCGTTCACGCCCACGGCTTCTTCGATTATGAGGCGAAATATAAAGGCGGCGAGGCGGAACATATCATGCCGCCGACTGTGCCGCCGGAGGTGCTGGCAGACCTTTACGATATGGGCGTGCGCGCCCATAAGGCGCTGGGCTGCCGGGGCGTTTCCCGTTCCGACTTCCGCTACGATGATACGCAAGGAACCCCCGGCACCGTCTGGCTGCTGGAAACCAATACCCAGCCCGGCATGACCCCGACCTCGCTGGTGCCCGATGCGGCGCGCAGCCAGGGTATTGCCTTTGCCGATCTGGTGGCCCTGATGGTGGAGCAAGCGCGATGGGGCTGAGCGAGTTTCAGATCGATCCGCTCGACCGCCCGAGCCTGCCGAGCTTCCTGACGGAACCGAAGCGGGAAAAGCCGGGCGCGGCTGCCCGCCTGCGCGCCGCGCTGGGCGGCTGGCTGCCGAAGCGCGCGGCCAAACCCGCCGCCGCAAAAAAGATCGCGGAACCGCAGCGCTTGCTGACCGGCCCGGCGGTCGCCCCGGTTGCGCCGCCGCCTGCCGCCCCGATTGAACCGCAGCTTAAGGCCCGGCTGATCTCGCCGAACCAGCCCGTGACCTCCCCCAGCCGCAAGGCACCGCCGCCGGTCGCCGCGACGCCGAAGGAACCGGGCCGCGCGCTGATCGTCATTCCGAACCCGCCCAAGCGCCGCCCGCCGAACCGCTGGCTGAAACCGACACTGTGGGGCCTTGGCACAGCTGCCGTTGTCGGAATGCTCGGCGCGCTCGGTGTGACAATTGCGCTACATCCCACGACTCCCGTGCGAACCGCCGGGGGTGACACCCTGCCGCGCCCGGGCTTTTTTGCCCAGGTTGGTGCGGGTTTCGGGCTGCGCGTTCAGGATGTTCTCGTTGAGGGCCGGGTTCGTTCCGGTGCCGAAACAATCCTTTCTTCCTTGCAAACGCGGCGCGGAGAGGCGATTCTAGCCTTCGATGCCGAGGCCGCCCGACAGCGGTTGGAGGCACTCCCCTGGATCGAATCGGCGATCGTCGAGCGGCGGTTGCCAGATACGGTATATGTCCGTCTTCAGGAACGTGCGCCCTATGCCCTATGGCAGAACGGCGGGCGGTTCCATCTGGTGGATTCCAAGGGCGTGACCATCCTGACCGACCCGGGGGCCGAGTTTGCCCAATTGCCGGTCATCGTCGGCGAGGGCGCTCCGCAGCGGGCGGAAGAAATCCTGCTGCTGCTGGAGGGGGAACCGCAGCTTAAGCCGTTGGTCACTGCCGCCGTGCGCGTCGGGGACCGGCGGTGGAACCTGCATCTTGCAAGCGGCATCGACGTGCGCCTACCGGAAGAAAATCCGGCGGTCGCCCTTGGGGTACTCGCCGATCTGCACCGGCAGCAAAAGCTGCTGGATCGGGATATCGTCGCGGTCGATCTGCGACAGTCCGACCGCATGATCGTGCAGCTCAGCCCCGCTGCGGCAGCCGCAGCGGCGGCGGCCCAAAAACAGGCGGCGCCGAAAGCGGCAGGCGGAGGGAACGGGTAGAATGAGCATGCGCAAAGGATCGACCAAAGCCCGCAACGGGATTGTGGCGACGCTCGATCTGGGCACGACCAAAACCACCTGCTTGATTGCGCGGGTGGATGGCGGTGTGCCGCGCGTGACCGGCATTGGCATGATCGGCTCGAAAGGCATCAAGGCCGGGACGATTGCCGATATCGACGCTGCCGAACAGAATATCCTGTCCGCTGTGCAGGCCGCCGAACAGATGGCGGGCGAGACCATTCACGGCGTCATCGTCAATATGACCGGCGGGAACCTGTCGTCGCGCGTGGCGCAGCACGAGCTTTCCGTCGAATCCCATGAAATCAGCGATGCCGACGTGCGGCGCGTGCTGGAAGCCGGGCGGCAGAACCTCGAACCCACCGACCGCACGATGCTACACACGATCCCGGTGGGCTTTACCATCGACGGCAGCCGGGGCATCCGCGACCCGCGCGGCATGTACGGCCAGCGCCTGGGTGTGAATATGCATGTGGTCTCGGCCTCGACCTCGGCCTTGAAGACCCTCGCCATGGTCATCGCCCGCTGCCATCTGGAACTCGACGGCGTTGTCGCCGCGCCCTATGCCGCTGGCCTGTCCACGCTCGTTCAGGACGAGCGGGAAATGGGCTGCACGCTGATCGACATGGGCGGCGGCGTCACCACCATGGCGGTTTTCTTCGATGGCAAGCTGGTGTTCACCGACTCGGTGCCCATCGGCGGTAGCCATGTCACCACCGATATTGCGCGCGGGCTATCGACCCCGCTGGCCCATGCGGAACGGATGAAAACGCTTTACGGCGCGGCCCTGGTCGCCAGCGCCGACGAGCGCGAGATCATCGAAGTTCCGCTGGTCGGCGAGGATGACCGCCTGACCGCGCACCATATTCCTAAGTCTATTCTAACGGGGATCATCCAACCCCGCTTGGAAGAGACTTTCGAACTTGTCCGCAGCCGCTTGGAGGCGAGTGGCTTGGACAAGATTGCGGGCCGACGGGCCGTTCTCTCCGGCGGGGCGAGCCAGCTCTCCGGGGTGCGCGACCTTGCGGCCCATATTCTCGACAAGCAGGTCCGTGTGGGCAAACCCCAAGGGTTTCACGGTCTGCCGGTCGATTTTGCCGGTCCAGCCTATGCTACCTGCACAGGTTTGATCGCCCATGCTCTTCAACCGACGTCGGAACCGGCGAAAAGCGGGCGTAAGGCACCCGCGGCACCGCCAACCGGAATGCTCGGACGGCTTGGGTTATGGCTCAAAGAAAACTTCTAAGACGACTAAAGCACGATCATCACACGTATTTTCGAAGCGGAGGCACCCAATGGCTATGCAAATCGGTTTGAGCAATCCCGCCGACCACGAACTGCGCCCGCGTATCACGGTCGTAGGCTGCGGTGGCGCAGGCGGTAATGCCGTTAACAATATGATCCGCGCCAATCTTCAGGGCGTCGAATTCGTTGTGACCAATACGGATAATCAGGCGCTGGCGCATAATCTCGCCTCGCGCCGCATTCAGCTTGGCACCAACCTCACCCGCGGCCTCGGCGCCGGGGCGAAGCCGGACGTGGGCCGGGCGGCTGCCGAAGAATGCATCGAAGAAATCATGCAGCAGCTCGACGGCTCCAACATGGTTTTCATCACGGCTGGGATGGGCGGCGGCACGGGCACGGGCGCGGCCCCGGTCATCGCCCGTGCGGCGCGCGAACGCGGGATTTTGACTGTCGGCGTCGTCACCAAGCCGTTCCAGTTTGAAGGCGCGCACCGCATGCGCCTCGCCGAAGCCGGGATTCAGGATCTTCAGCAGTATGTCGATACGCTGATCATCATCCCGAACCAGAACCTGTTCCGTCTCGCCAACGAGCGCACCACCTTCGCCGATGCCTTTAAGCTGGCCGACGATGTACTGCACGCGGGCGTGCGCGGCGTCACCGACCTTATGATGATGCCGGGCCTGATCAACCTCGATTTCGCCGACATCCGCACCGTGATGAGCGAAATGGGCAAGGCGATGATGGGCACGGGCGAAGCGACCGGCGACCGCCGCGCGCTGGATGCCGCCGAAGCCGCTATCTCCAACCCGCTGCTCGACGATGCCTCGATGAAGGGCGCGCGCGCCGTGCTGATCAACATCACCGGCGGTCTCGATATGACCCTGTTCGAAGCCGATGAAGCCGCCAACCGCATCCGCGAGGAAGTGGACCCGGACGCCAACATCATCTTCGGCTCGACCTTCGACGAGGGCCTCGAAGGCCGCATCCGCGTCTCGGTCGTCGCCACCGGGATCGAATCGGAAGCCGCTGCCGAACCGCGCCGCCCGCAAATCGCGCTGGTGACGGATGCGACCAGCCGCCCGGCGCTGCACAATACCGTCTCCAATAGCGCCGCCAGCATTGGTAGCGGCTATGCGCCGATGGCCGCCGCCCCGGTCCATGTGCCGCATCAAGCTGCCGCCGCGCCGATGATGAGCGCCGAAACCGCCCCGACCAGCGGCCCGGCGTTCGGCGTGCAGGGCAATCTCGCCGTTGCTCCGCAGCCGGTGGTGACCCAGAGCCTCAACGAACCGGTGCGCCCGCAAGCCGCGCCGCAGCCGTCGATGAGCAGCAGCTTCAGCCCGGCGCCGCGCGCGGCCGCCCCGGCGGTGGACGGCGGTTTCATTCCGCCCCGGCCCGTCGAAGCCGCAACCGAACCGGCCCTGACCCAGCGCGTCGTGCCGACCACGACCGCCAGTGCCGAACCCAGCCTGTCGCAGCCGACCAGCATCGGGAATGCCGCCCTGGCCATGCAGCCGGTCCATGTCCCAACCCCCGCCATTACCCCGGCGGCGGCGAAGGATAAGGCCCGCTCGCCCAGCCTGTTCGAACGCTTCACCAACCCGCTGTCGGCAGGCCGTCGCGACGCTGCACCGACCGTGGCCCCGTCTGCGGGAAGCCGCGTGCAAGGCGGCGGTTCCTCGCCGACCGCCCCGGCTCCGACGGCCGCTGCCGCCCCGCGCTTGGGCGATGCCGGTAGCCGCCCGATGACCAGCGCATCGGACGACGATCTGCTGGAAATCCCGGCGTTCCTGCGTCGTCAGGCTAACTAAACCTTCTAACCCCTCGCCCGCCGGGATCGCAAAACGGCGGGCGGGACCAAGCAGGACTAAGACCGGTCGCCGCTTCGGATAGACCCTGCCCGTTGCGCCTCAGCGGGCAGAACTATCGGGAGTTCTGACCATAAACCTGCCCAACCGCGTTTCGGGGGTTGTCGCCTGCGTCTGGGATCGCCACTCTGTGATCCCTCCGCTTCTCACGTTGGGCGACCTTGCGCATGACGACACCCCCGACTCTCGATCTTCTGTCCGATCTGATCGCCAAGGCGCGCGCCGCCGGGGCCGATAGCGCCGATGCGGTGCTGCATCACGGCGTTTCGGTCTCGGTCGAACGGCGCCTCGGACAGATCGAAAAGCTGGAACGGTCGGAAGGCCAGGATTTAGGCTTGCGCGTCTTTATCGGCCAGCGCCAAGCCATCGTCTCCAGCAGCGACCTTCGGCCCGACGCGCTGACCGCGATGGTGGACCGCGCCGTCGCGATGGCCCGCCTGGCGCCGGAAGACCCGTTCTGCGGTATCGCCGCCGCCGATCTGCTGGCGCAAGACTATCCCATCCTCGATAATTTCGATCCGGTTGAACCGGATATCGATACGCTGCTCGCCCGCGCCGCCGCGGCGGAAGATACCGCCCTGGCCTACCAAGGCGTCACCAATTCCGATGGCGCGAGCGCCGGGTGGGGATCAGGCTATAGCGCCCTCGTGACGTCTGCCGGGTTCGCCGGCGAAAACCGCAGTACGTGGCATTCGATCTCGATGACCGCCGTGGCGGGCAGCGGCACCGGGATGGAGCGGGATTACGATTATACCTCCGCCCTCTTTGCCGAAGATTTGGACGATCCCGTTGCCATCGGTCGTACAGCGGCGGAACGGGCGGTGCGGCGGCTGAACCCGCGCAAGCTCGACACGGCCAAAGTGCCGGTGATCTTCGATCCGCGCGTGGCAGGCGGGCTGGTCGGCCATGCTTTGGGGGCGATTTCCGGCCCCAGCATCGCGCGTGGTACCAGCTTTCTGAAAGATAAACTCGGTCAGGCGGTGTTCAGCGACGCGATCACGCTGCGCGAAGACCCGCATCGGCGGCGCGGGCTACGCTCCCGCCCCTATGACGCTGAAGGCTTGCCGACGCAGGCCCGCGCCCTGTTCGATAAGGGCGTGCTGACGACCTGGCTGCTCGATTTGCGCTCCGCCCGGCAACTCAACCTCGCCCCGACCGGCCATGCCGCGCGCGGCACGTCTGGCCCGCCCGGCCCCTCGGCCAGCAATTTGATTGTGGAGCCGGGCAGCCGGTCCCCGCAGGATCTCTATGCGGGCGAAAACGCGCTCTATGTCACCGATCTCATGGGCCAGGGCGTCAATGGCCTGACCGGCGACTATAGCCGGGGCGCGGCAGGCTTCTGGATCGAGAAGGGCGAGATCGCCTATCCGGTCAGCGAAATCACAATCGCCGGGAACCTGAAGGATATGTATCGGGCAATCACCCCGGCAAATGATCTGGAATTGAAGCGCGGCATCGACAGCCCGACCTTACGGGTCGATGGCATGACGCTGGCCGGACGGTAAGCATGAGCATCACCATTCGCCCCGTTGCCGCCGGGGACCGCGCGGCGTGGGAAGCGCTGTTCACCGCCTATGGCCGGTTCTACGACAGCAGCTATACCCCTGCCCTGCTGGAAGCCAATTGGCGGCGCTTGCACGATCCCGCGGCCCCAATCTTCGGCCTTGTGGCAGAAGCGGCGGACGGCGCCCTTGTCGGCCTGCTGCACTATGTGCCGCACCCGCACACCAATAGCGCCCGGCTGGTCGGCTATCTCGAAGACCTGTTCGTCGCCCCCGACGCGCGCGGCCAGCGGGTTGGCGAAAAGCTGATCGACGCGCTGGTGGACATCGGCAAAACGGCGGGCTGGTATCGCATCTACTGGCATACGCATGCAGACAATACGACGGCACGGAAACTCTATGACCGTGTGGCGAAACTGACGCCTTACGTCCGCTACGATATTCCGCTGGTGCCGTGAAAGCCCTGATCGTCGGCGGCGGCCCGGCGGGGTTGATGGCGGCGGAAACCCTGCTGACGGCGGGGGCCTCGGTCGATCTCTATGACGCTATGCCGTCGCTGGGGCGGAAGTTTTTGCTGGCCGGGCGCGGCGGGTTGAACCTAACCCATTCCGAACCGCTGCCCGCCTTCCTCGCCCGCTTCGGTCCGGCGGAGGGGGCGGTTACCCCGTGGATCGAAACGCTGCCACCGCAGGCAATCCGCGATTGGGCGGCGGGCCTCGGGGTCGAAACCTTCGTCGGCACCTCTGGCCGGATTTTCCCGACCGATTTCAAGGCCGCGCCCCTGCTGCGGGCATGGCTGGGGCGGCTGCGCACGCTGGGCCTGCGCACCCATCCCCGCCACCGCTGGACGGGGGACGCCGAGGGGCGGCGCCTGCGCTTTGAGACGCCGACCGGTCCCGTGACCGCCGAAGGCGATGCCGTGCTGCTGGCGCTCGGCGGGGCAAGCTGGCCGCATCTTGGGTCGGACGGCACCTGGACCGCCCATCTGCCCGGCCCCATAGCGCCGCTCGCGCCGTTCAACTGCGGGTGGGAAATTCCCTGGTCGCCGGTGTTGCGGGAAAAAGCGGGTAGCCCACTGAAAACGGTTGCGCTCACGGCAGGCGGCCAGCGGGTACGCGGCGAGATTATTCTGGCGGACTATGGGTTAGAGGGCAGCGCGCTCTACGCTCTGTCCCATCATCTTGCCCCAGGGGGGCGGCTGACGATTGATCTGCTGCCCGATTATTCCGAAGCGGCGGTGTTGGAGACGCTGGCCCAGCGCGGCGGGGCCTCCCTGAGTTCTTTCCTAAAGAAGCGCTTTCGCCTAACCCCCGCCGCCCTCGCCCTGTTGCACGAACCACCCCGCCCGGCGGGCTGGGATGCCCCCCCGACGCTCGCGCTTCGGCTGAAAGCCTTACCGCTTACCCTGGGGCAGCCGCGCCCCATCGCCGAAGCCATTTCAACGGCAGGCGGTTTGGCGTTCGACGGGCTAACCCCCGGCCTGATGCTGAAGGCCCGCCCGGGCTGGTTTGCGGCGGGGGAGATGATCGATTGGGCGGCCCCCACCGGCGGCTATCTTCTGTCCGCCTGTCTGGCCAGCGGCGTGCAGGCGGCGCACGGGATGCTTGCTTTTTGCGGGCGCTGACCGCCCTTATTTCGCCATCAGCCCCGGCTTGACTGGGGGTACCGCATGTTGATGAAAGGTTTGAGAGTGTCCATCGCCCGCCGTTCCCTGCTCGCCGTTCTCGCGCTCGGTCTGCCGCTTCTTGCCGCCGCGCCTGCCCTGGCAGCGAAGGCGAAGCCCTGGCCGCTCACCCCGCAGGACAAGGCCGATATCGCCCGCATCGAAACCTATTTCGACGGGCTAAAAACCCTGTCGGCCAAGTTTCTGCAAGTCACCGATGCGGGCGCAATCTCGCGCGGGGCTTTGTATATCCAGCGCCCAGGCCGCATGCGCTTCGATTATGCCCCGCCTTCGCCGGTGGTCATGATCGCCGATGGTACCTTGCTGATCTACCATGATCGGGAGTTGGTGGAGACGACCACCCTGCCGCTCAGCACCACCCCCGTCGCCTTTCTGCTGCGCGAGAAGTTCCGGCTAAGCCAGGATATTACCGTGACGCGCATCGACCGCGGGCCGGGCGTGCTGCGCGTTTCCGTCCGCGAAACCGATGATGCCGACCAGGGCGAGCTGACCCTGCAATTCAGCGACGCCCCCTTCCGGCTCGAACAATGGAGCGTGCTGGACAGCCAGAGCCGCCAAACTAAGGTGACGCTGATCGATACCCGCCTCGGCGATCCCATCGACCCGAAAATCTTCGATTTCCGTGACCCGAAGTTCTTCAATCAGCCGGTGGAACGGTTCAACTGAGTTGCGGCAGCATCCTTCTAGATATACATTAGTAATGTCTATCCAGAAGGATGAACGTCATGCAAGTCGCCCGCTGGGGCAACAGCCTCGCTATTCGTCTTCCTGCTGGGGTCGTCGAAGCACTGGACCTGAAAGAAGGCGACGATGTGAATATCCACATCCTCGGCACCCGGACCTTCGAGATCGAAGCTAATCACGACCGAGCGGCTGCCTTGGCCCGGCTGCGGGCATTGCGTAAGCCGCTGCCTGCGGGCTGGCGCTTTGATCGCGACGACGCTAACCAGCGCTAACTGTGGCGCGCCCCTTCCTCGATACCAATGTGCTGATCGACGCGATCAGCGACGATCCGCGCGGTGATCAGGCGGCTGTTCTTCTCGCCGAACGGTGCGATACCAGTGTGCAGGCCCTGAATGAATTTACCGCCGTTGCGCGGCGTAAACTGGCGATGGCTTGGCCCGATATCGCCGCCGCGCTCGCCGACTTTCAGCGGTTATGCCACACAATCCATCCGATTACGCTGGAAACCCATCATACAGCCCTTCGCCTGTGCCATGAGTATAGCCTGTCATTGTACGATAGCGTTATGGTTGCGGCGGCCTTGCACGCGGGGGCAGAGCTTTTGCTGTCCGAGGATATGCAGGATGGTTTGACCGTTGACGGTCGCCTGACCCTGCGCAACCCTTTCAAAATCGCATAGGGGCCGTGCCCGGATCGCCCTGGACGTTTTTTAGAATTGTTCTTAAATAGGCTTCATACCCTGTTCAAAACGAGAGCATCATGGCCACTATCGAAATGTATATCGATCCGTATTGCCCCTATTGCGCCAAGGCCAAACGCCTGCTGACGGCCAAAGGCCAGACCTGGGCGGAAATCGACGTGATCGCCGATCCCAAGCGCCGCGCCGAAATGCGCGACCGGGCAAGCGGGCGCAACACAGTGCCGCAGATTTTCATCGACGGGCAGCATATCGGCGGCTGCGATGATCTGCACGCGCTGGACGCCAAGGGCGGGCTTGATCCGCTGCTCGCGGCCTAAGCATGCTGACGGTCGGGCTGATTCAGCAAACGGCGGCGCGCGACTTCGCCCCCAATCTCGCTTTCCTGGAAGATCAGGTGCGGGCGGCCGCGGCGCAGGGCGCGCGCTTCATTCTGGCGCCGGAAAACTGCGCCATGCTGGAGCCTGACCGCGCGGCGCATCGCGCCAAAGCCCAACCCGAGGAAACCCACCCGCTACCGCCGCTGTTCGCGCGTCTTGCGCAGGAAACCGGGGCGTGGCTGCTGGCGGGGTCGATTGCCGTCAAGGTCGGCGACGACAAGCTCGCCAACCGCTCGCTGTTGTTTGCGCCCGATGGGTCGGTGGCGGCGCGCTACGATAAAATCCATCTGTTCGATGTCGATCTGGCGAACGGCGAAAGCTACCGCGAATCGGCGCTGATCGCCCCCGGGGGTGCGGCGGTCACGGTGGCAACGCCCATCGCCAAGCTCGGCCTGTCGGTCTGCTACGATCTGCGCTTCCCGGCCCTGTTCCGCGCGCTAGCCCAGGCGGGGGCGGAGATTCTGACCATTCCCGCCGCCTTCACCGTCCCGACCGGGGAAGCCCATTGGCACGTGCTGCTGCGGGCGCGGGCGATTGAGACCGGCGCCTTCGTGCTCGCCCCCGCCCAGACCGGCACCCAT
Source organism: Elstera cyanobacteriorum (assembly GCF_002251735.1). Classification (NCBI taxonomy): domain Bacteria; kingdom Pseudomonadati; phylum Pseudomonadota; class Alphaproteobacteria; order Rhodospirillales; family Rhodospirillaceae; genus Elstera; species Elstera cyanobacteriorum. The sequence goes on from NZ_NOXS01000035.1 coordinate 407,646, forward strand.
GCCGAAGGGCGGCGCACCTATGGTCATTCCCTAATCGTCGCGCCGTGGGGGGAAATCATCGCGGAAGCCGGAACCGAGCCGGGCCTGCTGCTCGCGACGCTTGATCTGGCCGAGGTCACAAAAGCCCGCCAGCGCATCCCATCGCTCACCCACGACCGCGCCTTTACGCCGCCCTCTTTTCTTTCCGCCTGAGCGGCTCTATGTATGAAAGATGATCGTTTACAGCCTTCTGTGCTCCCGCGAGCATGAGTTTGAAGCCTGGTTCCGCAATAGCAATGCTTATGACGAGCAAGCGGCGGCGCACGCGATTTCTTGCCCGATGTGCGGCGATACCGGCATTCGCAAAGCGCTGATGGCCCCGGCCATCCGCCCCTCATCGAAAGCCGCCCCCAAACCCGCCGCCGAAGCTGTCGCCGCCCCCAGCGCCGAAGAAGCCGATAAACAGGCTACCGCGCTTCACATGCTGCGCGAGATGCGCCGCAAGATCGAAGCCGATTGCGATTACGTCGGCGGCAATTTCGCCGAGGAAGCCCGCAAGATTCACTACGGCGAAGTCGAAGCCCACGGCATCTACGGCGAAAGCACCCCGGAAGAACGGGCCGCCCTGACGGAAGAAGGCATTGAGGTTGGCGCAATCCCTTGGGTGCCGTTGGAGAATTAGGCCTAGTCCCGGTTGGGCTGGAACAGTGCCACAATCGCATCAGCCACAAAGCGCCGATTGCGCGCTTGGCCCGTGGTTTCAACTAGAATGCCTTCCTTGTGCAGCAATTCGATATAGCCGCTGACCGCCGGATAGGTGACGCCGAGTTTCTCCGCCGCCAGCTTCACGGAGAGGCTGGGGTAATCGGGCAGAAGATCGAGCAAACGATCTAAGACGCTGCCGGAACGCGGCTGGAAATGCGCCCGCCAGTCGGCAATCAATGTCGAAAGCCGGTCATGCACCCGTAGGATTTCGTCAACGGTTGCAATCGTCGCCATTGAGATGAAGTCGATCATCGCGCCCCAATCGTCGCGCTGCTGCGCCGCCCGTAGCGCGGCGTAATAGTGATCCTTATTGGCGTCGATATAGGGCGACAGATAGAGCGGCTCATCGCCCTCCGCCGCAAACATGAGGGCCATCAATAACCGTCCGACACGCCCGTTGCCGTCCATAAACGGATGAATTGCCTCGAAATGCGCATGGGCGCAGGCGATCCGCGCGATGGAACTGTTCTTGAAACGGATTTCATCGTCGCGCAACCAGCGGAAATGACGCCACAGGCATAGAAAGAGTTGGTCCGGCGGCGGCGGAATGAAGGTGGCGGTTTCAAAACTGCGCCCGCCAATCCGCACGGGCATGGCACGCAACCGCCCCCGCCAACCGTTCGCCTTTGGATCGGCTTCTAGCACGGCCACATGCAATTTTCGCAACAACGGCACCGTAATCGCCCGCATCCCCTCGTCGCGGACATTGCCGAGGGATGCCCCTAGGATCAGGGCATACTGACGAACTTGCAGCACATCATCGGCGCTATCGCCCTCGTCGGCATCCAGCGTCAGAAGATCGGCGAGGGTCGCATAAGTTCCCTCGATCGCGCTGGAATGCACCGCCTCCTGCCGTTCGAGCATCCGGGTTGCTAAGAACCGTCGGCCCGGCAAACCGCGCACAAACCCGTTGATCTTGCCAAGCGCCTTTTGCGCCTCACTATGCAAACGCAGATCCCCCGGAACCAGGGCTGCCGGTGGCAGCGGCGGCACAACGGCTTTGATATTCTCAAGCGGCGGCGGAAGCGAAACGAGGCTTCGTCGCACCCGCGCTGCCAAGGCGCTTGCTTTCATAAGGCCGTCTCCAGAGTACGCTTATTAAACAGATAATCGATTTTCTTTAATAAGGCTTATCGAAACCCTAGCTTATTAAAAAACCGCCGCCAAGGTTTCCCCTGGCGGCGGCTCCAATTCCTGCACTCCAGCCCGGCTTACGCCTCGCCGAACACCCGCTTGAACAGCGTATCCACATGCCGGGTATGCTGGCCGAGGTCGAACAGCGCGGCGATGTCCTGCGGGGTCAGGTGTTTTGCCACATCCGCATCGGCTTCCAGCAGGGCGCGGTAGTTCTTGCCCTCTTTCCACGAGGCCATAGCGTTGCGCTGCACGGCCTTATAGGCATCCTCGCGGCTCATGCCCTTCTGGGTGAGTTCGAGCAAGACCTGCTGCGAATGCACCAGACCGCCGAGCAGGTCGAGGTTCGCCTGCATGCGTTCGGGATAGACCACCAGCTTATCGACCACCGAGGTTAATCGGGCGAGGGCGAAATCCAGCGTTACGGTCGCATCGGGTGCGATCATCCGTTCGACCGACGAGTGCGAAATATCGCGCTCGTGCCACAAAGCCACGTTTTCCATCGCCGGGATCACGGCGGAGCGGACCAAACGGGCGAGGCCGGTCAGGTTTTCCGTCAGCACCGGATTGCGCTTGTGCGGCATGGCGGAGGAGCCCTTTTGCCCCGCCGAGAAAAACTCTTCCGCCTCGCGCACTTCGGTGCGCTGAAGGTGGCGGATTTCCGTGGCCAGCCGTTCGATGGAGGAAGCGATCACCCCCAAGGTGGCGAAGAAGGCGGCGTGCCGGTCGCGCGGGATCACCTGGGTCGAGATGGTTTCCGGCTTCAGGCCCAGCTTTTCCGCCACATATTCCTCAACGCGCGGGTCGAGATGGGCGAAGGTGCCAACCGCGCCGGAGATGGCACAGGTAGCGATTTCCTCCCGTGCGACCAGCAGGCGGGCCTTATTGCGGGCAAACTCGGCGTAATAGGTCGCGAGCTTCAGGCCGAAGGTGACCGGTTCGGCGTGGATACCGTGGCTGCGGCCAACGGTCAGCGTGTGCTTATGCTCGAAGGCGCGGCGTTTCAGCGCAGCCAACAACCCATCGAGGTCTTCCAGCAGAATATCGGTGGCCTGGGTCAACTGCACCGCAAGGCAGGTATCGAGCACGTCCGACGAGGTCATGCCCTGATGCACGAAGCGTGCTTCCTCCCCCACATATTCGGCGAGGTTGGTCAGGAAGGCGATCACATCATGCTTGGTTTCCGCCTCGATTTCCTCGATTCGCGCCACATTGAAGGCGCCGCGGGCGCGAACGGCGACCGGGACGTCCTTGGGGATCGTGCCCAGTTCCGCCATCGCTTCGGCGGCGAGCGTCTCGATTTCCATCCAGATTTTATAGCGGTTTTCGGGCTCCCAAATGGCGACCATCTTGGGGCGGCTGTAACGAGGGATCATCGGCGGGCCTTGCTGCGTTGCAAAAAAGTAATCTCGATTTAACCCCTCATACGGCATACTCTGTGTCAAACAAGAGACAAGAGTTTGACCCTGGTATGACAGCACGCCGCCGGGGACAGCTCGGAAGACCCGGAAACCGCCGGGCCAGGATACGATAGGTTCGGGTTTCCCCGGACCGCGCGTAGGAGGGGAGTTAGCAGATGTCGCCGTATTTCGCTACCCACGCCGGATTGCTGCAGTATGTCGCCGATGATTTTTCGGCGCTGGCAGGTCGTGACCGGGAGTTTGGCGATAAGCTGGCGCTTTATGCCGATATCCTGCGCCATATGATCGACGAATTGGCGACCAAGCAGGATGATACCGCCCCGGCCCCGGAAGCCATTCCGGCGTAAGCCCTATCGGTCCCTGCCGCCTATTTCCCTATACCCTGTATGGTCTCTGTGTTGCGACGATGCGACAGGGTTTGCAAATTTATTGTCAAATCCCGTTTACCGCAAAGGAACGTCGCATGACCAAACCATTTGCCGCCCTGTCGGCGCTCATTCTGCTCCTGGGCAGCGCGCACGCGGTCGCCGCTGATGCGCAGACGCTGTATCTGCCCGAGGCCGCACCCTGGAGCAATCTGACCGGCGACGCCAACGGCAATGGGGTTTTCGACGATTGGGCGGCAGAGATTACAAAGCGCACCGGCCTTGTCTTCGACATCAAACGCGCCCCCAGCGCCCGTCTGCAACAGGCCTTGAAGGACGGCAGCGTTGACCTTGCGTTTGGCGTGAAGAGCACGGGCACCGCCAGCTTTGTCGATTACCCGGCCTGCCCGGTGGCGAGCCCGGTCATCATCATTGCCGCCAAAGGGTTCGCGCTGACCAAGATCGACGATCTTTATGCCGCGCCGCAAGGCGTCGGCGTCATTCGCGGCGTCACCTACGATCAAGCCTTCGATGAAAACGCCCAGATCAAGAAATCCGAAGAAGCCAATGTCGAAACCATTTTGAAGAAAATGGCCGCCGGGCGGTTGCAGGCCACTATCGGGTCCGGCGTCTCGCTGTACTATCAGGCCAAGACCAACGGCCTGCGCGATGTTCTGGCCGACCGCCTCGTCGTCGGGAAGATCGATGCTTGCCTGCGCACCCCCACCGGCAAGAGCAATACGCCCGTCGTTCAGGCCATGGTGAAAGCCCTCGACGCGATGAAGGCCGATGGAACGGCGGCCGCTATCGTCACCAAATATGTGGGCGACGGCTGGCAGTAAGCAGGTTCGCGGGGCTTGCCTCGGCAAAAGCCCCGCGCCCGCAAAGCGCTCTAGCGCACTAGGATTTCGGCAGCGTCCTTGGTGCGCCCGACCGCGCCTTGCACAAGATCGACGGCCGAGGTTATCGCCTGGATACCGTCACTAACCTTGGCCACCGCTGCCGAAGCCTCCTGCATCGTGGACGACATTGTTTTGGTGACGGCGCTTTGCTCTTCCACCGCCGCCGCCGTGCCCGTCACATGGTCGCGGACCGAGGAAACGACGTCGCGGATGCCGACCAGCGCCGCTACAACCTCTGCCGAGGTCACCTGCACCCCGTCGATTTCGGTGGAGATTTGTTCGGTCGCCCGCGCCGCCTGATTGGCGAGATTCTTCACCTCCGACGCGACAACGGCAAAGCCGCGCCCGGCATCGCCCGCCCGCGCCGCTTCGATTGTGGCGTTAAGGGCCAGCAAATTGATCTGCCCGGCGATTGAGTTGATGAGGCTGACAATCCCGTTCATCGCCTGCCCTGCCGCCGCGAGACGCTCGGTACTGGTGGAGGCTTTTTCGGTGCGTTCCACAGCATTCTCCGTCGCCGACCGGGCGCGGACCATGCTGTGGGCAATTTCGGCGATCGAGGCTGCGAGTTCTTCGGCACTGGCCGCGACGGTCTGAACATTGGTCGACGTAACCTGGGCCGCCGTCCCCGCCATCCCCGCCGCCTCGCTGGATTTGCGCAGGGCGCCGCCAATCTCGCTAAAGTTCGTATCGAGGATCTTCTTGAGATTGCTCAGCAAATCGACCTGCTGCGTCACATCGGTCGCGAATTTGACGATCTTGGCCAGTTTGCCGTTTTCATCGAAAATCGGATTATAGGCGCCCTCGATCCACACAACCCGGCCCGATTTGGCGATGCGGCGGTATTGCCCCGCCTGATAGTCGCCCTTGCGCAGTTTCTCCCAAAACTGCGCATAATCGGCACTATCGCGATAGGCGGCATCGACAAAAATGCGATGGTTCTTACCGATCAATTCTTCCCGGCGATACTCCATCACCCGCAAGAAATTCTCGTTTACCCGGGTGATATCGCCATTGACGGTAAACTCAATCGCCGCCTGCGACCGGTCCACTGCCGCCATCTGCGCGGCGAAATCGAGATTCTCCAGCCGCTCCTTCGCGTTCGCCCATTCGACCACAAAGCCTATCGATTGCCCGTCCTCCAGCAGCGGGGTGACCAGCAGATCGAACTGATAGTCGGCAACCTTGATCGTCGCTTTATGCGGGGTTTTGAGGGCGGCAAGAATATTCCGCTGATGATGCGGGTTCTTATGAAAGATATCGATATTGCTACCCACCAATGTATCGACCCGAAAACGCGGCAACTCGCGCTGAAGATCGGTTTCGGCGGCCCGTAACAGTGCAATTACCGAGGGGTTCACATAGACAATATTAAGATCCTTATCCGCGATCATAACGCGGGCATTCAAGGCACCCAGGGCAGCGACTTGTTGCTTTAGCAACCGATTTTGCTTGGATGATGCGAACATTCTACCCCCCCAGTGCTTCTATCAGGCGATAGTCACATACATCTCTTAAAGAAACACGAAGGAAAACCGACCGTCAAACAGAATAAAATTTAATCATTATTTATAACAAGTGCGCACTTGGGCTGATCGGGTTAACTTCCTGTGTAATCATCGATACAATCAGAGCGCTAGGCCGAGATTATTCGGCGACCGGCCAAAGCCATGCCGCCCCGCGCACGCCGGAACTATCGCCGTGTTTGTTCTTCAGAATTTTCGTGCGCAGCGGCCCGCCGCCGAAGATCAAGCCTTCCAGCCGAGGCGGAACATTCGTGTAAAGCCGGTCGAGGTTCGACATGCCGCCGCCCAGCACAATGGCGTCGGGGTCGAGAAGATTGATCACCGTGGCAAGGCCGCGCGCCAGCCGGTCTTCGTAGCGCTGCAGGGCGGTTTCGGCCCAGGCTTCGCCCGCTTGGGCAAGGGCGGCAATCTCCTTCGCCTTATGGCCGCGCCCCTCGGTTAGCTCGAAGCCGGTGCCGGAAATCCAGGTTTCAAGGCAGCCCGACTTACCGCAGTAGCAGGGCGTGCCCGGCAGCTCGTCCGCCGTCGCCCAGGGTAGCGGATTATGCCCCCACTCGCCGCCGATACCGTTCGGCCCCGGCCAAACCTGGCCTTTCAGAGCCACCCCGCCCCCGGCCCCCGTCCCGATAATGACGGCGAACACAACGTCCAGCCCAGCCGCCGCGCCGTCCGAGGCTTCGGAGGCGGCAAGACAGTTGGCGTCATTCGTCACCCGCACCGGGCGGCCCAGCAGAGCGGTTAAATCTTGGTCGATGGGATGGCCGTTCAGCACCTGCGTATTGGCGTTCTTCACCCGCCCGCTGATGCGATCCACCGTACCGGGAATACCGACGCCAAGCGTGCCGCGCTGACCGAGCGCCGCTTCCGCCCCGGCCACCAACCCGACAATCGTCTCCAGAATCGCCCGATACTCCGTGCGCGGGGTCGGCACGCGGGTACGATAGGCTTCGGAACCATCGGGCATCAGCGCCACGATTTCCGTTTTGGTGCCGCCGAGATCAATGCCGAGACGCATCTGCTTCCTCCCCATTTTCCGCAGATGTAACCCAGCTACAGGCCGGGCGCCAGCCCCGCAACACGGGAGATATGCCAAGGTTGCACGGGCCCAGCGGGCGCCCTGCCGGGTAGGCTTCCTGGCGATGAAGAAGGAGCCACCATGACCGCCCGCGTTACCGCCGTCAGCCTCAGCCCATCGCATAATTTTTCAAAGCGCACCCAGTTCGAAATCCGCTTGATTGCTGGCCTGGGGGTGGAGGGCGACGCCCATGCCGGGGAAAAGGTTAAACACCGCTCCCGCGTGCGGGCCAACCCGGATCAGCCGAACCTGCGGCAAGTCCATCTGATCCATACCGAGCTTTTTGAGGAGCTGGCAGGCAAAGGCTTTGCCATCGGCCCCGGTGAAATTGGCGAGAATATCGCGACGGCGGGCATCGACCTACTGGCCCTCCCCCAGGGCACGCGGCTGACGATTGGCGAGCGCGCCGTGGTGGAAATCACCGGCCTGCGTAATCCCTGCCTGCAGCTCAATACCTACCGCGACGGGCTGACCGAGGCCGTGCTGGACCGCGATGCAGCAGGGGAACTCGTGCGCAAGGCGGGCGTGATGGGCATCGTCCTGACCTCCGGCATTGTGCGCCCGCAGGATGCGATAACCGTCGCCCTGCCGCCGGGACCGCATTTGCCGCTGCGCCCGGTCTAACATCGCCCCCGCGCTGTGACCGTTTTGCAGCACACAAAATTTTCGCAGTGCGGGGACTTGCGATTGTCATCAAAAACGCCGACTCTCAGGGGTGATGCAGCACCGCTTCAGCGCTTCGCGGGTGGTTGCGGTTTTGGGTCCGACCAATACCGGTAAAACCCACCTCGCCATCGACCGCATGCTCGGACATGCCTCCGGCATGATCGGCTTTCCGCTGCGATTGCTTGCCCGCGAAAACTACGACCGCATCTGCAAACTAAAAGGCGCCGGGTCCGTCGCGCTCGTGACGGGGGAGGAGCGGATCATGCCGCCGGGGGCGCGCTGGTTCGTCTGCACGGTCGAAGCCATGCCGCTCGACCGGAGGGTCGAATTCCTCGCCGTCGATGAAATCCAGCTGTGCGCCGATTGGGAGCGCGGCCATATTTTCACCGAACGGCTGCTGCACGCGCGCGGCCTGTCGGAAACCATGTTCCTGGGTGCCGAAACCATGAAGCCGCTGATCCAGCGGCTGATCCCGGATATCGAGATTACGACGCGCCCGCGCTTTTCCTCCCTTACCTATGCCGGGCCGAAGAAACTGTCGCGCCTGCCGCGCCGGTCGGCCATCGTCGCCTTTTCCGCCACCGATGTTTACGCCCTAGCCGAACAGGTGCGGCGGACGCGCGGCGGCTGTGCCGTGGTGCTCGGTGCCCTTTCCCCCCGCGCGCGCAACGCCCAGGTCGATCTCTATCAGTCCGGCGAAGTCGATTACATGGTCGCGACCGACGCGATCGGCATGGGGCTGAATATGGATCTGGAGCATGTGGCCTTCGCCCGCATCTCCAAGTTCGACGGTCAAAGCCCGCGCCGCCTGACCGCGCCGGAAATGGCCCAAATCGCCGGACGCGCTGGGCGCTACATGCGCGATGGTTCGTTCGGAACCTTGCCGGAGGTTGGCGCGCTCGACGCCGATCTGATCGAAGCCATCGAAACCCACCGCTTTGATCCCATCGAAACCCTGCAATGGCGCACGGCGAAACTCGACTTCCGCTCGCTGGAAGGGCTGCTACGCTCGCTCGATGCACCGCCGCCCCACCCCGCCCTAAAGCGCAAGCGCGACGCCGAGGATCACCTGACCCTACAGGCGATGGCGAAGCTGCCGGAAGTGCGCGAGACGGCGACTAATCCGAAGGCCCTGCGCCTGCTGTGGGATATTTGCCAAATCCCCGACTTCCGCAAAACGATGGCCGAAGCCCATGTGCGGCTGTTGCAACAGATCTATAGCCACCTGTCGGCGCGCGGCGGGCGGCTGCCGAACGAGTGGGTGAAGGGCCAGATCATCCGGCTCGACCGGACCGATGGCGACATCGACCAGCTTTCCACCCGCATCGCCTATATCCGCACCTGGACCTATATCTCCCACCGCCCGGAATGGCTGCGCGATGCGGGCGAATGGCAGGACCGCACGCGCGCCATCGAAGACCGGCTGTCGGACGCGCTGCACGAAAAGCTGACGCAGCGGTTTGTGGACCGGCGCGGCGCCTTCCTGATCAAGCGGCTCGACGGGCAAGAAGCCTTACTGGCGGGGGTGACGGCGGAAGGCAGCGTTGTGGTGGAGGGCCACCCGGTCGGGCGGCTCGACGGGTTCATCTTCACACCCGACGAGACGGCGGAAGGGCTTGAGGCCAAACGCCTGCTGACCGCTGCCCGCCGCTCGCTGAGCCTCGAAATCCAGCGCCGCGCCGCCCTGCTGAACGCGGCAGCAGACGAGGATATTAGCCTAACGCCCGATGGCACCCTGCTCTGGCATCACCCGCCCGCCGCCCCGGCCCCCTTGGCGCGGCTGGCGCCCGGTCCGCGCTGGGGGCAACCCGCCCTTGACCTGCTGCCCTCCGATCTTCTCGACGGCGAACCGCGCGCCAGAGTGCTGGAACGGTTGCAGCGGTGGGTGCGCGCCCATCTCGCCACCGCCTTAGGACCGCTCGACACGCTGCGCAGCGCCGACCTGAGCGGGGCGGCGCGCGGGCTGGCGTTTGAACTGGCGGAAGCGGGCGGCACCCTCGCCCGCGCCGCCGTGACCATCGCGGTCGAAAAACTGACCAAGGCCGACCGCAGCGCCCTCGGGCGGCTGGGGGTGCGGCTGGGCACCGAAACCATCTACCTCGATGCGCTGCTGAAACCACCCGCGATTTCGCTGAAAGCCCTGCTGCATTCCATCGCCGACGGCCAGCGCGTGCCGACCCCCGCCCCGGCGGGACCGGCGGGACCGCGCAATCCCGGCCTGCCGGATGCTTGGTACGAACGCTTGGGCTTCGTCGTGCTCGGCCCGCGCATCGTTCGTGCCGATCTCGTGGAACGGCTGGCCCAAGCCGTGCGCGAGAAAGCCGCGCAGGGCCCATTTGCCGCCGACGAAAGCCTGTCGCGTTTGGCCTTTTGCAAGCCGACCGAAGTTCCCGCCGTGCTAGCCGCTTTGGGCTATCGCGGCCGCCCGGCGCCGGAGGCGGATGACGCCGCCGACCTGCGCTTCACCCGCCGCCGCCGTCGCCCGCAACGGGCGCCGGAGCGGTCCAGCCAAGGGGCAGCGCGCCCCGATTCACCCTTCGCCAAATTAAGGGAGATGGTGCCGATCCCATGACAATGCTTCACGCCCCCATCCTGACCCACGGCATGCGGCTGGATAAATTCCTCTGGGCCGCGCGATTTTTCAAAAGCCGCACCTTGGCGGCTGGATTGCTGAAGGAGGGCCGGGTTCGCGTGAACCGAAGGCTCGTGGACAAAGCCCATGTGACGGTGCGGGTCGGCGATGTGCTGACCTTCCCGCAGGCTGACCGCATCCGCGTGGTGCGGGTCGTAGCGCTGGATGAAAAACGCGGCCCTGCCCCGGTCGCGCAAACGCTGTACGAGGATTTGGGCACCGAACAATAAAACGATGGGCCGGAACCCTTGGGTTTTCTTGGGTCCGGCCCGTCCCTCTTTTTAGTCCCGCCGGGGATATCCCTAGGGGGGCTGGGCTTTTATTATTTACAAAGTTCAGAGCGATTCTTATCGTCACCGCACACCGCGAACCTAGGAAGCCCCATGCGCGCAGAGACGAGGCGTTTTTTCTGGTCGATCCTCGTGCAGGTGCTCGTCGTGGCGGCGATCCTGCGGCCCGACGATCTCGGCGGCTATCAAGGCTTCCTGCCATCGCAACTGCTGCACGATAAAATCGTCGATGGGCTTGCCATCGCATGGTGGTACGCGCTGGCCTGGAACATTACCTCCGGCCTCGAGCTGTTCCTGTGGTCGCGCATCTTCGGGTCCGGCGCCGGGGGCATGCCGCGTCAGCGCAAACTGCTGACCGATATGCTGAACATCATCATCTACGTACTAACGACGGCAACGGTCGCGGTGCATGTGTTCAAGCAGCCGGTGACGGGGGTTTTCGCCACCTCTGGGATCGTCGCCATCGTTATCGGTCTTGCGCTGCAAAACACCCTGAGCGATCTCTTCGCCGGGTTAGCGCTGAACTTCGAACGGCCTTTCAAGGCAGGCGATTGGGTGACGCTGGACGGCAATGTGCAGGGCATGGTGTTGGTCACCAATTGGCGCGCCACCCATATCCGCACCCGTACCGGCGACGATATGGTGGTACCCAACGCCACCATCGCCAAAGCGCGGCTAACCAATCATATGGTGCCGAGCAAAAACCATCTCGCCAATATCGAGGTGCCGTTGATCTACGGTTTCGACGCTGCCGAGATCGAAGACCTGCTGAAAAGCACCGCCGTTACCGTCCCCGGCGTGCTGAGCGACCCCGGCCCGATCGTGCTGATGCATGAAATGCGCAACGATGTGGTGGTCTGGCGTCTGTATTTCTTCATCAACGAGTTCGCCCGGCTGGTCATCATCCGCGGGCAACTTGCCCAAGCGGTCTATACCGCCTTCCGCTCCGGCCCCGCCGGGGCCTTCCTGCCGCGGAACGAGATTTGGCTGCACAAGGCCGATCCCACCGCCCTGACCAAGCCTGTTTCTGGAGAGATTGCATGAGTGCCGCCCCGACCAAAAAGAAAATCAAGCTGGCCCTGCAAGGCGGCGGCTCGCACGGGGCTTACGCCTGGGGGGTGGTCGATGCGCTGCTGGAAGACGGGCGGGTCGAGATCGAAGCGGTGGTCGGCACCAGCGCTGGGGCGATGAATGCCGCGATGACCGGTTGCGGCCTGATCACCGGCGGGCCGGAGGCGGCGCGCGACCTGCTGCGCCGTTTCTGGAAAAAATCGTCCGACGAGGGTAAGAAAAGCCCGATTCAGGCGACGCCGCTGGATAAGATGCTGTCGCGCGGGAACATCGAATTCTCGCCGCTTTGGGCCACGTTCGATGCGATGTCGCGCATCTTCTCGCCCTACGAACTCAACCCGATGAACCTGAACCCGCTTCAGAAGATCATCGCCGATGTGGTGGATTTCCCGGCCCTGCGCGCCGGGGGCGATATCTGCAAAGTCTTCATCGCCGCCACCAATGTGCTGACCGGACGGTTGCGCGTCTTCGAACAGGCGGAACTATCGCCGGAAACCATCATGGCATCGGCCTGCCTGCCGTTTTTGTTCCAAGCAGCGGAAATCAATGGCGAGTTTTTCTGGGATGGCGGTTATTCGGGCAATCCGCCGATCTTCCCGCTGATCTATGCGGGCGGCACCAATGATATTTTGGTCGTCCAGATCAACCCGATCAATATTACCGAAGTGCCGCGCACCGCGCGCGGCATTATGGACCGCATCAACACCCTGTCGTTCAATTCCAGCCTGATGCGCGAAATGCGGGCGATCCAATTCGTCAGCGATCTGCTCGACGGGAACGAGTTGGATGCGGCAAAATATAAGCGCGTGAACATCCATACCATTGATGCCGAAGCCGAGTTGGCGCAGTTCGGCGTTTCGTCGAAACTGAACTCTGACTGGGATTTTCTGACCTATCTGCACGATATGGGACGGCAGAAGGCCCAGGAATTTTTGGCGGAGCATTTCGACAAGATCGGCGTCGAAAGCTCCACCGACGTGCGGGCGAAGTTCTTTTAGCGGCACCGACAATTAGGTTGCAGCCATGCCGCGCGTTCGAAGCCTCATAAGGGGGCTTTAAACGTGCGTATTTTTGCGGATGTGGCAATTTGCCTCAGCCCCTTCACCAGACCAATGCGCCATCGGCTGATGGCCCCTCTGGCTTTTGAGGCATGCCAAATTGATGGGGCCGAAACGAAAATATCTTGATGAGGTGCCGCCTGAGTCACCGCTATCTGTAGATATGCACCAACTCAAGACCCTATTTTTTATTGAAAATTGACACCCTCAATCTCAACGAAAGTTAGAACCTTAGAACACAGACACTTACTATATTAAGAATTATCCGCAGATATAGATAGATTTACATAAACACCAATCCGAGAGAGGTAAAAAAATCATTAATATTTTTCCTGATTTTAAATCCTAGAATTATTTAAATTTTTCCCTTCCCTGAAAAACTGCGGTTTTTTTTCGAATGATCTTTTTACGGTCAATTAATCTGTTTACCTTATTAATTCAGTCAAGCACCCACCCAAAAAATCTTCCCCGGGAGGAACTGACAGATGTTTGGCTTTTTTTCCGATGATCAAGCGACGCTATCGGCCTTCAGTCGCTCTCAGGCGATCATTGAGTTTAAGATGGACGGCACGATCATTACCGCCAACGAGAACTTTTTGAAGGCAATGGGCTATCGGCTGGACGAGGTGCAAGGCCAGCACCACCGTATTTTCGTCGAGCCGGCCTATCGCGATAGCCAAGACTACCGGCACTTCTGGGAAGCGCTGAAACGCGGCGAATTCCAGCAGGCGCAATTCAAACGCATCGGTAAGGATGGCCGCGAGGTTTGGATCGAAGCATCCTATAATCCTGTTCTCGACCGCAGCGGGCGCCCCTATAAGGTGGTAAAAATCGCCACCGATATTTCGGCGCAGAAGGCAATTTTCGCCGACCTGCAAGGCAAGAACGACGCGGCGAACCGGTCGCAGGCGATGATCGAGTTCGATCTTGACGGTACAATCCTGACCGCGAACGAAAACTTCTTGGCGGTGATGGGCTATGCCCTAGACGATATTAAAGGCCGCCCCCACAGCCTGTTTGTGGAGCCTGCCTATAAGACCTCCGCCGAGTATCGGGAATTTTGGGACCGTCTTCGCGCCGGAACCTATCAGGCGGGGCAGTTCCGCCGGATCGGGCAAGGCGGGCGGGAAGTTTGGATCGAAGGTTCCTATAACCCGGTTCGCGATGCAAACGGGCGCGTTGTGAAAATCGTCAAATTCGCGATTGATTTGACGGAGCGGAAGAAGCAGAACGCCGATCTTGCCAAGGTCTTTGAAACCTCGGTCAAATCCCTCGTCGATTCGGTCGCCAAAACCGCCGAGACCCTGCAAACAACCGCCGAAGCCCTCTCCGCTGCGGCGCAGGAAACCGATAAGCAAAGCTCCACCGTTGCATCGGCGACGGAGGAATTGTCCGCGTCTATCGCCGAAATTTCCCGCCAGATTACCGATGCCTCGCAAACGATTGGCCGCGCGGTCACGACCGCCCATAAGTCCGAGGAGCTGGTGAAGGCGCTTGTCGCCACCGCCGCCAAGGTTGGCGAGGTGACGAACCTGATTAGCAGCATCGCCGGTCAAACCAATCTACTGGCGCTGAATGCAACCATCGAGGCCGCCCGCGCGGGCGATGCCGGAAAAGGCTTCGCGGTCGTTGCGGGCGAGGTGAAGAGCCTCGCCACCCAAACGGCGCGCGCAACCGAAGAAATCGGCCGCCAGATCAGCGATATTCAGGAAGCCAGCCGCAGCACAGCCGCATCGATCCAGGAAATCGTTCACACGATTATCCAAGTCAGCGAGATCAACGCGTCGATTTCGGGCGCGATTGAGCAGCAATCCTCGGCCACGAAGGAAGTCGCCGCCAATACGGATGGCGTAACAGCCGCGACCGAAGAAACCGGCCGAAGCTCGGTCCATGTGCTGAAGGTGTCGCAAGTCCTCGGCACTCAAGCAAATGACCTCGATACCCAGGTTGATCGGTTCCTCGCCCAAGTTCGGCGCATGTAAAAATATATCCCCCAAAAACCCGGCAGAGCCGAAGCAAGACACCCCGATACCGGATACGCGAGACGCTTCTAGTTTCTCGTGAACACCACCGTCAGGTTATTCGCAGGCATCTCCGTTACCTCCGGGGAGGAGAAGCCTGCCGAGGCGGCGAGGTCCGCCACATCCTTAAGCCGCCGTAGCCCCCAGGCGGGGTTGCGGCGACGTAGGCTTTCGTCGAAGGCGAGGTTGCTCGGCGCAGTCGCCACCCCGTCCCGGAGATAGGGACCATAGAGCGCCAGTGTGCCGCCCGGCGGCAGGCAGCGGGCGGCGCCTTGGATCAGCCCTTCGGTCGCGCCCCACGGGGAGATATGAACCATATTGATGCAGAGGATCAGGTCCGCCCGATCTACCGGCCACGTCGCTGGCGCGCTGGCATCGAGCGCCAGCGCCGCGCGCAGGTTCGGCAATCCGGCGTCGGCCCCATAGGCATCGATGCTGGCGCGGGCCATCGCATCCGGGTCGGTCGGCTGGAAGGTCACGTCAGGTCTGGCTTGCGCAAAGAACAGGGCATGCTCCCCCGTGCCACTAGCGATTTCCAGCACAAGGCCGCCCGGCGGCAGATGGGGTTGAAGAACCTCAAGAATCGGGGCGCGGTTGCGCAGGGCCGCCGGGGCGCTTTGTTGGGCGAGACGGGGATCGGACATATTTACACTCTTCTCCGTGAATTGCGCCCTGCCGTAGCCGGGCTTGTGTCCTGGGGCGGGCTGACTATGATACGCGCCGCCGATAATGCGCCTAAAAACCGCGCCTGATCCAACCTGCTCGGGAAGGGAGCCTCCCCCTCATGTCCTATATCGTGACCGAAGATTGCATCCGGTGCCGCTATACCGATTGCGTCGAAGTCTGCCCGGTGGATTGTTTCTACGCCGGGGAAAATATGCTGGTCATCAACCCCGATGAATGCATCGACTGCGGCGTCTGCGAAGCAGAATGCCCGGCGGAAGCCATTCTGCCCGACAGCGACCCGCGCGCCGAAGCCTGGATCGAGCTGAACCGCGAGTATAGCGCCCAATGGCCGAACATCACCCGCCAAGAAGCACCGCCGTCGGACGCCGATAGCTTTAAGGGTGTCGCCGGGAAGTTCGACAAATATTTCTCCGCCAAACCGGCGGCGAAGTAAGGCTTAGCCTCACGCCCCCTCCTGCCAATCGCTCGGCTTCCCCGCTGGGGTGAGCGGCAGGGCGGGACCGAAGGTCCAAGAAGCAGGACGGGCCGGGGGCGGCAGGGTCGCACTGACCGCCGCCTGGAGGGCCGGGCGCAAGTCCACGGGCGGTGCGTCTGAGGCGATGAAGGCCTTCAGCCGCCCGGACGCCGCGAGGCGCAGAGCAACGTCGCGAACGCCCGCAACGGCCAGGATCGTACGGCGCACCTCCGCCAGATCGACATTGACGCCGCCGACCTGCACCTGACCGTCTTTGCGGCCCAGGACCTCGAACCGCCCGTTCTCCTGCCAGGCAAGATGATCGGGCAGATCGACGCGGCGGCCATCGGCGGCCACAAGCTGCCCATCCTCCCCCGGCTGCCAGGCGGGCAAAAGCTGAAACGGCCCGGCCCCTGCGGGGCGCCAGCCGATCCCGGCGGTCTCGCTGGCCCCATAGATTTCGATAAGCTCGGCCAGCCCGGCGCCGCGCAACGCCTGCGCCACGGCGGGCGGGCATGGGGCCGTTGCGGTCAGCCCAACGGCGGGCGGCAGGGGAACGCCGCTTTCGGCCAAGAGGCGCCACCAATGGGGATGGGCGACGATCACATCCCCCGGCATCAGTCGCCCGGCGACCGAAACCGGCGAGGCGGCCCGCGCCTCCCAGACCGAACAACCAAGCCGCGCGGGCAAGAGGATCGTGAAAAGAAACCCATAGATATGATGGGCGGGCACCAGGCTGACGATCCGCCCCCGCCCTGGCGGCAGCAGGGCCAGAACCGCCTCGACCTCCGCCACCAAGACGTCAAGCCGGTGCGCGTGCCAGCGTGGCGCCCCCTGACTGCCGGAGGACCGCACGTGGAAACTGTCGGAATACAGCGTCAGCGCTTGCGCCGCGACGTCCCGCCAGTCCCCCAAGCGCCGCCGCGCCAATAGGGCATCGTCGAGCCCGCTGCGGTTGATCTGCAGGTGCACACTAACGGCGGTGGCGAGCGCCAACCGATCCAGCGAGTCGGCACCAAGATCGTCAACAAAATCGAAGCTATCCGGCCACGGCGGCACTGGCACATCCAGGCCGGGATGATCGCTTAAAAACTGCCCGCGCACGGCATCGGCGAGCAACCGGCTTAATAGGCCGGGCGCCCGCCACCAGGTGAAAGCTGGATTAGACACGCTTGACGAAAATCCAATAGCTATCGCCGACCAGCGCCTTCTTCATATGAACCTTCACGCGCGTCGGCGTCATTTTATAGTCGAACAGATATTCGAACATAACGTTCAGATCGCCGCGCGCTACGCCTTCTGTAAACTTACCGCGAAACTCCGGCGTATCGGTGCAGGGGGCGACATCCCGAAAGAAATTGTTCCCCACCATACTCTTCGGATCGCGCCCAGTAATCGCCCCTTCGGTGGCGTTGTAGCGCAGGATCTTACCGGTTGCGTCCAGCTCAATCGCACCGAACGCAAGGGAATCGACCTCGGCGTTCGAAAGCTGCGCGATGGTATTTTCAATGTCCGATTTACCGAACTCGATAACGGTGAGGGTCATGCCGCATCCCCTGGGCTTAAAAACAATATCAGTCAGGTGACAGAGTTAGGGCATGCCCCCGGTAGAACAAGGGCGTTAGCTTTTTTTCGCCCGCACCTCGGCAATTGCCGCCTTCAGCGTATCGGCATCGACCGCGCCGGGGATCATCCGATCACCGATGATGAAGGCCGGTGTGCCGTTGGCGCCGATTTCGCGGCCTTGCAGCAGCACGGCTTGCAGGCGCTGCTTCAGGTCCGGCTTATCCATATCGGCCTTAAGGCGCGGCACGTCGAGCTTCGCCGCCGTTGCCAGCCGTTCGATAGCCGCATCATCGATAGTCCCGCGGTGGGCCATCAGCGCATCATGCATTTCGGCATATTTGCCCTGGCGCTGGGCCGCCAAGGCCGCCAGCGAGGCTTGCACCGACTGCGGGCCGAGGATGGGATATTCCTTCAGCACCAGCCGGACCTTGCCATCGGCTTTCACCACCTTGTCGACCGTATCGGCGGCCTGCTTACAGTAGGGGCAGCGGTAATCGAAGAATTCGACGATGGTCACATCGCCATTGGGATTGCCCAGCACCGGGTCGGCCGGGTCGCGTTCCAACGACGCGCGGCTGGCGGCGATCATCTTCTTGGCGCTTTCCGCCTGTTCGGCCTGCTGTTTGGCTTCCAGCGACTGTAACGCCTCCATCACCAACTCGGGATTATCGCGCAGCACTTGCCGCACCAGGGCTTTGACGGCATCCGCCTGGGCGGGCGTCAAGGGATCGGCGGCGAGCGCACTTCCCCCCAGCAGCAAACCGATCCCGACCGCCCATACGCCGATTTTCATCATTCCCGCGCCCTTTCAAACTCTCTGATCGCTTGGCTTTCCAAATCCTGCGCCCGCAACTGGCCGGGGACGCCGGCGGGCAGCAACTTCAAGGCCCGCCGGGCCTGGTCGCGCGCGTCGCGGTAGCGGCCCTCCAGCATCGCCAGTTCCGCCGTCGCGAGCGCCGCAAGGCCGATGTTATTTTCCCGCCCATAGGTGACAGCCAACAGGCGCCAGAGCTTCGGCGATTGGCCTTCCTGCGTCTGCGCGTCCAGCAGCAGATTTTGCGCCCGCTTGGCAAGATCGGTCGCGGCCTGTCCAGACTGCGCATCGGCCGCCGCCAGCAGCACTTGCGCCAGATCGACTTTCAGCAGCGGGATCCCCTTGCTGAACTGCACCGCCTTCTCATACGGCTCCCGTGCCTCCAGGGCCTTGCCGTTTTCGAACAGCATCTGGCCCTTGAGTTCCCAGAAAAACGGATCGGTCGGCGCGTCGGCCAATAGGCTATCGACCGTGCGCAGTGCCTGCTGCAAATCTGGCACCCGGTAATAGGCAATGGCGCGGGCGTAACGCGCTTCAAGGCTGGTATCGGTCGTCGGGTAGCGCTGGAAAACGATGGCCTGCGGTTCCAAGAAACCGATCAGTTTGGCCTTAATCCGCTTGTGCATCGCGGCATACTGCGGGGCGACGGGGGTATTGCTAAGCGGTGAGTTGGCGACATGATTGCGCAAAAACTCCACCCGCTCGCGCGATAGCGGATGGGTGCGGGCATAGGGGTCTTGCCGCTCCAGCGCCAGATACTCCTGGTTCGCTAGAATTTCCATGAACTCCAAAAACCCACGCGACGATTGCCGCGTCTGATCGAGCAGCGATACCCCGGCGGCATCGGCAGCGGTTTCTTGCGTGCGGGTAAAGCTAAACAGATTGCGCATCGCTGCCGACTGACCGCCGCCACCCCCCGTGACCGGCGAGCCGGTGTTGGAACTCGGCACTTGGGTATCGCGGCTGCGTTGAGAGCCGGCGGCGACCACCGCCCCCATGGCCAGCAGGGTTTCCAGCAACGAGCCGATCATCGCTTCGCGGATCGCCCCAGGCAGCTTCGCCAGATGCCCGCCTTCCATATGCCCGGTTTCATGGGCGATAACGCCTAAGACCTGCCCGGCATTATCGGCCCGGACCAGCAGCCCGGTGTTGAGGAAGAGGTTTTGCCCCCCCGCCACAAAGGCATTCAGGCGTTTATCGTTAATCAGATTGATCGAAACCGCTTCCGGGCGCAGGCCCGCCGCTTCAAAGAGTGGCGTTGCCATGATGCGGATGCTAGTTTCCACCTCCGCATCCCGGACAAGGCTTAACCCTTGCGCCCGCGCGGGGAGAGTTCCCCCAACGAGCAGCAGGGTTCCGGCCAGAGTTCCGGCAATCAGTCGCTTCAGCAAAGGCGCGCGCTTGGTCATGATGATCTTAGGTAAGCCTCTCCGTCCAAAGCGTCAATTCTACGGCGCGCTTGCCCTCTCCCTTGCGGTGCTGACCGGCTGCGCCGACGAACCGTCGAAGACGCTGGGCAGTTCGGGCTATGTGAAGGGTTTCCTAGGCGGGGTTGCCGCCGACGAGCCGAATGCCGCGCTGGCGATGCGCGAAATCCTATCAGCGGGCGGCACCGCCGTCGATGCCGCCGTCGCGGGCGGTTTTATGCTAGGGGTAACGCTGCCCTCCGTCGCGGGTCTGTCGGGCGGTGGGGCCTGCTTGAGCTTCGATAGCCTGACGAAACGGATTGATACGATCAACTTCCTCCCCCGCACGGCGGCGGGCGGCGGCATGGGCGTGCCGATGACGCCGCGCGGCTTGGCCCTGCTGCACAGCAAGGGCGGGCGGCTGCGGATCGAACAGACCATCGGCCCAGCCGAACAAGCCGCGCGCTTAGGCGTCCCGCTGTCACGCGCCTTCGCCGCCTATCTGAACATTCCCGGCATCGCGCCGATGCTGGAACCGGCGGCCCAGGGGCTATTCTTTGCCCCCGGCGGTTTCCCGCTGCCCGAAGGCACGCCGATCCGCCAACCGGAACTGGCGGCGCTGCTCGCCCGCCTGCGCCTCGCCGGAATCGGCGATCTCTACACCGGCCTTGCCGCGCGGCAATTGGTGGACGCCAGTAAAGCAGCGGGCGGCAGCCTGTCGCTCGATGATTTGCGCGCCGCCCTGCCCGCCCTCGAAACCCCGCTACAACAGAAACTCGGCAACCACGTCTTCGCCGTCCCAGGCGGGGCCGTCGGCGGTGGGGTCATCGCTGCCGATATCTATGCCCAGCTTCAGCGCCTGAACTTCATTGGACTGACGCCGCCGGATCGACCGCAGCGCTTCGCCGAAGCCACCCGCCGCGCGGTAACGGCTCAGGTCAAGCGCAGCAAGGGCGATGCCGTGCCGCCGCCGGGGACCGATGCCGCCGCGCAGGCGCTGCTCGCCGATTTCCGCCCCGGTCAGCCCACCCCGGATGCGGGTATTCCCCTGCCGGAAGGCAGCGCCCCGCCGGGTGCCAGCTTGGTCGTCGTTGATCAAACCGGCAGCGCCGTCGCCTGTACCTTCACCAGCGGCGGGCTGTTCGGCACTGGGCGCAGCCTGACCGGCACGGGTCTATTCTTGCCGCCGCCTGCCGCCGTGAACGCCTCGCTGGCCCCGGTGCTGGTGGTCAATCTCAACGCGGGCAAAACCTATATGGCCGCCGCAGGCACCGGGGGCGGCCCGGCGACCGCCGCCGTCATGCAGGTGCTGAACGCCGCCTTCGTCGATGGTCTTGACCTTGAAGAAGCGGTCATCCGTCCGCGCCAATTTGCGGAAGGTCCGTACCTCTTCCTCGAACCCGATGCCGACGACAGTAAGGAACGGCTGAAGCAGCAGGGCTATACGCCCATCGATGCCCCCGGCATGGGCCGCGTCAACGCCGTCTTCTGCCCCTCCGGCATTCCCGACCCGACGCCGCGCTGCGACCAGCGCACCGACCCGCGCGGATTTGGCCTGTCGCTCGGGCAGCAACAGTAAAGGGCATGGGGCCTCGCCCCCAGTGACGAAAGACGGATCATGCAGATTTCCCGCCGCGGCCAGATCGACCCGTTCCTTGTGATGGAGGTCATGCGCGCCGCCGATGCCCGCGCCGCGACAGGGGCGGATGTGCTGCATCTCGAAGTCGGCCAGCCGTCGACGCCCGCCCCCGCTTCGGTCCTGCGCGCCGCCCATGCGGCGCTCGACGCCGATAAGCTCGGCTATACCGACGCTTTCGGCCTGCCGGAACTGCGGGAGAAGCTGGCGGGGCATTACAAAGCCACCTATGGCGTCACGGTCGATCCGGCGCGCATCTGCCTGACGGTCGGATCGTCGGGCGGATTCCTGCTGGCGTTTCTGGCAGCCTTCGATGCCGGGGCGCGGGTGGCGTTGGCCAGCCCCGGTTATCCGGCCTACCGCAACATTCTACGGGCCTTGGGCATTGAGGTGGTGGAAATCCTGACCGGGCCGGAAAGCGGCTTTCACCCGACCGTCGAACAGCTTTCCGCCGTGCAACCGCTCGATGGGGTCATCGTCGCCAGCCCTGCCAATCCGACCGGCACCGTCCTGTCGCGCGACGCCCTGGGGGCCTTGCTGTCCTGGTGCCGAAACCACGGCGTGCGGCTTGTGTCGGACGAAATCTACCACGGTCTCACCTATACCGGCGCCGCCACCTGCGCCCTGGAACTGCCGGAAGCAGGCGGCGAGCGGGCGATTATCGTCAACAGCTTCTCGAAATATTTCTCGATGACCGGTTGGCGCTTGGGCTGGCTGATCCTGCCGGACGATCTGGTGCGCTCGGTCGAATGTCTGGCGCAGAATTTCTTCATCTCCGCCCCTACCCTGGCGCAGCGCGCCGCGTTGGGCGCCTTCGAGGCAACGGAGGAGCTTGAGGCCAACCGCGCCCGCTATGCCCGCAACCGGGCGATCCTGCTGGAAGAACTGCCGAAAGCCGGGTTCCGCGACTTCGCCCCCGCCGATGGCGCCTTCTATCTCTATGCCGACGTCGGCCATATGACCAACGATTCGGTTGCCTTCTGTCAGCGCATCCTAACCGAAACCGGGGTGGCGATCACGCCGGGGGTCGATTTCGACCCGCAGCGCGGCAGCCGCACGGTGCGCTTTTCCTTCGCCGGATCGGAAGATGGGATGCGCTTGTCGGCCCGCCGTCTGATCGACTGGTCGAAAACCCGGTGATCCTGCACGCTTTCCCGCCGCTGACCCGCGCCCGCTTGATCAAACGCTATAAGCGGTTCCTGGCCGATGTCGTGCTGCTCGACGGGCCGCGCGCGGGGGAAGAAGTCACCATCCACTGCCCCAATCCCGGCGCGATGACCGGGCTGGCGGAACCGGATTGGACCGTGCTCCTCGCCCCAGGAAAGGGCAAGCTGCCGTTTTCTTGGGAACTGACTGAACTGCCGGACGGGCATTTCGCCGGGATCAATACCGGCCACCCAAACCGTATTGCCGAAGCCGCCATTAAGGCCGATCTCATCCCCGACCTCGGCGGTTATACGAGTTTGCGGCGGGAAGTGCGCTATGGCGTCAATTCGCGCATCGACTTGCTGGCAGAGGCGCCCGACCGGCCACCCTGCTATATCGAAGTGAAGAACGTCCACCTGCTGCGCCAACCGGGCCTGGCAGAGTTTCCCGATTGCGTGACAGCACGCGGAGCCAAGCATCTTTTCGAACTCGCCGCCCAAGTAAAGGCTGGGGCGCGCGCAGTAATGCTGTATATTGTGCAGCGGGACGATTGCGACGCATTCGCCTTGGCCGCCGATATCGACCCTGCCTATGCCCACGCCTTCGCAGAAGCCCGGCAGGCGGGGGTTGAGGCTTTGGTCTATTGCTGTACGCTGTCGCCCGACGGGGTTCGGCTGCGATCCCGCCTGCCACTGGTGACCGCGCGCGGGGATGCCTATGTATAACGCCGATGATTTTGACGACGAGTGGGACGACGAGACGGTGAAGAGCATTAAAATCCATACGCCCGAAGACTATGACGGCATGCGCAAGGCCGGGCGGCTGGCAGCGGAAACGCTGGATTTCATCACCCCCCATGTGGTGCCGGGGGTGAGTACGGAAACGCTTAATCAGCTTTGCCACGATTTCATCGTTCAGGCCGGGGCGGTTCCAGCACCGCTAAATTATCGCGGCTTCCCCAAGTCGATCTGCACCTCGGTCAACCATGTCGTCTGCCACGGTATTCCCGACGAAAAGAAAAAGCTGGAAGACGGCGACATCATCAATATCGACGTGACCGTGATTCTCGATGGCTGGTACGGCGACACCAGCCGCATGTTCTATGCGGGCAAGGTTGGTACGAAGGCGCGCAAACTCTGCGAGGTCACCTACGAAGCCATGATGCGCGGCATCGAAGTGGTGAAGCCGGGCGCGACGGTCGGCGATATCGGCCACGCGATCCAGACGTTCGCCGAAGGGCATCGGTTTTCGGTAGTCCGCGATTTTTGCGGGCATGGTTTGGGCCGCGTCTTCCACGACGCACCGTCCATCCTGCATTTCGGCAAGCCCGGCGCCGGGCCGGAGCTCAAAGAAGGCATGTTCTTCACCATCGAACCGATGATCAACGCCGGGAAGTTCGACGTGAAAGTGCTGTCGGACAATTGGACGGCGGTGACCAAGGATAAGTCGCTGTCAGCGCAGTTCGAACATTCCATCGCCGTGACCGCCAACGGCTACGAGATTTTCACCCTCTCGCCCAAGGGCTGGCACGCGCCACCCTACGCCTGATGCCTGCCGACGCCGATTCCCCCCACGCTGGACATCGGACCCGCCTGCGCGACCGCCTGCTGACGGGCGGCGGCGAGGCGATGCCCGACTACGAGCTGCTGGAACTCGTGCTATTCGGCGCCAATGCGCGCGGCGATGTGAAGCCGCTGGCCAAGAAGCTGCTGGCACGGTTCGGCAGTTTCGCGGCGGTGATCAATGCCCCCCAAGGTCAGCTTGAAAGCGTCGAGGGGGTCGGCCCGGTTGCCGTCGCCACTTTGAAGACGATCCAGGCCGCCACCCGGCGGCTAGCGCGGGAGGAAGCGCGCAATGCCCCCGTGCTCGCGGGCTGGCAGGCCGTGCTCGACTATTGCCGGGTTGCGATGGCGCATGAGGCGGTGGAGCAGGTGCGGTTGCTGTTCCTGGATCGCAAAAACCACCTGCTGGGCGACGATGTGGTCCAGCGTGGCACCATCGATCAAACACCGCTCTACCCGCGCGAGGTGGTCAAACGCGCCTTGGATGTCGGGGCTAGCGCCCTTATTCTGGTGCATAATCACCCAACCGGCGACCCCACGCCGTCGAAGGCGGATATCGATATGACCCGGGCGCTCGCCCGCGCCTCGGAGGGGGTCGGCATATCCCTGCATGATCATCTCATCATAGGGCGATATGGTCACAGTAGCTTCAAAGCGCTGGGTTTGCTGTAACGCTCGAATCAGGTTAACAATCGCTTCCCCCTGCCTTTTGGTTGTCCGCGCTATGGTTAAGACTCTATCCCGCCGTCAGATGTTTCTGGGCAGCGCCGCGTTAGCCTTCCTGCCGGCCGTTAGCCGGGCAGAGGCCGCCCTGCCGCCTGCCAAGGGGCCGGTGCTGCTGACCATCGACGGCGCCATTACGCGCGGCAACGGCAAATCCGATACCGGCGCGCCGCTGGCGCAGTTTGACGCCGATATTCTCGATATGCTGCCGCAGGTCACCGTCGAAACCGATACCTGGTGGGACGAACAGCCGCGTCGCTATCGCGGCCCGCTGCTGCGCGACGTGCTGGCCGCCTGCGGGGCTGACCTGACGAAGGGCAGCTTTCGCGCCGTCGCCATCAATGATTTCGCCATGACCATTCCGATGGGCGACGTTACCCGCTGGCCGGTGCTACTGGCGCGCTTTATGGACGAGCAGCCGCTGCCGCGCCGGACCAAAGGGCCGCTGTGGATCATGTATCCGCGCCGGGGCGATCCCGATCTCGAACGGATCAACGTGCGCCACCGCTGGGTCTGGCAGTTGAACCGGATCACTGTGTCGTGACGCGGCTGCCGTTCCTGGCCAATCGCCGCCTGCGCATCACGCTGCTGGCGCTGATGGTGCTGCTGACGCTGGTTGCGGCGGCAGTGACCCATCTTGCCAATGTCGAACGGCAGAGCGCCGCCCGCTTGGATTTCTCGCGCAGCCCCTGGGCCATCGCCGCGACGGAGGTGGAAACTCTGCGGTATGGGCAAGCGTTAGAGTTACTGGCTTATGGCCGTCGGTCGCCCGAGGTGATCGAGGAAGCCCGCCGCCGCTTCGATACAACCTGGAGCCGGGTGGATATTCTAAAGACTGGCCCCGAAGGACGCCCATTGCTGCGCCTGCCCGGCTATCCCGAAACCCTGGCTGCCTTCGATAAAACGCTCCAAGAGCAGGAAGGGTTGATTGACCGGCTAGAAGCGGCAACGCCGGAGGAGCTGCACGCAGCCCACAAGGCCATAGATGCGATTATCCCCCGGCTGCGCGACGCTTTTTTAATGATGCTGACCGATGCGAACTACAATGGTCTGCGCACAAGCGCCGCTCATGATCTTCTGGAAGGGCGCTTATCGTTTCTGCTGACGGCCCTCGGCAGCCTCGTTGTGCTGCTGTTCCTGCTGCTGATGTCGGAAATCCGCGAAGCCCGGCGCCTGCTCCGCCAGTCGGACGCGATGGTCGCGGTCCTGCGCGACCGAGAAGCAGAGCTGGCCCGCCTGCACGCTGAAGCAACCGACGCCCAGCAGCGGGCGGAGGATGCCAACCGCGCTAAGACCGTCTTCCTTGCCCATGTTAGCCACGAGCTACGGACGCCGCTGCACTCGATCCTCGGGTTTTCCGAGACCATCAACCGCGAAAGTTTCGGCCCGATCCAGCCGCCGCGTTATGCCGAATATGTGCAGTATATCCATCAAAGCGCCGAGCATCTCTCGACCCTCGTCGAAGATCTTCTGTCGTTAAGCCGCATCGAGGCCAAGGAATATACGCTGAACGAAGCCCGGCAAGACCTTGGGGCGCCGTGCCGCTTCGCCGCCGACCTGCTGCGCGCCAAGGCAGAGGAAGCCCAGGTGACCCTGGTGCTAAAGGAGCCGGAGGGGCCGCGCCGCGTCATCTATGCCGAACAGCGGGCCATGCGGCAAAGCGTGCTGAACCTGCTGAACAACGCCATCAAATTCACCCCGAAGGGCGGCACGGTGACGCTTGCCTGGGGCCTGAATGACGCAGGGGCACCGCAAATCAGCGTGACAGATACCGGGATCGGCATTTCCAGCGATGATCAGCGCGTGATCTTCGATCCGTTCTTCCAGGTCGATAATGGCCTGACCCGCCAGCACATTGGCGCCGGGTTGGGCCTGCCGCTGGTCAAATCTCTCATGGAATTACATGGCGGCAGCGTGACCGTGCAAAGCGCGCCCGGCCAGGGCAGTTGCTTCACCCTAACCCTGCCGAAAGACCGGCTGATCTAGGCTGCAACGCACAAAAAAAGAGCCGCGCTAAAAGCGCGGCTGCCGAGTTTAGGGAGGAAACGCTCAAGAGCGTCAGCGGGATGGAGAGAAACTCTCGATGCCGCACTGCAAAAGTAGTATGGTGCGGTGCAGCGTGTCAAGGCTGAAACGGCGCTACATCTGGACATTCTGTCGCACCCTGGGGAACTTTCCAAGGACGCGGCCTAAAAAGCACGGGGGACACGCCCATAGACTCGCCCCCGCCCCCCGGATCAGCTATGCTCCGGGCACGGGGCGAGGTGATTTAACCCTGTTTCGGGCGTCTGGGCCGCCCGCAGACACTTGGTGACGGCAGGCGGTGCTACGTGGGAACAAGTGCGGCACTTATTGCGTTCTTTCTAGCGACGGTCCTGGCGGCGGCGGCCCTTACCTGGGCTTTCTCCCTTCGGCGGCAGGTGCAGCAGATTCGCGGCACCGCCCTAAGCCTGGATGCGAAGTATCAGGATTTCCTGAGTTGCAGCGCCGATTGGTATTGGGAAACCGATGCCGATGGGCGCTTTTTGCGGTTCGAGCGCGGCCCCCAGTCGGCGGTGCCCGATGTTGATGGTGTAGACCGGCTGCCCTATGGCAAGCGCCGCCAGGATTTAACCGCCGACGATACCGACCAAGCCCATTGGCGCCGCCATGCGGAAGATATTGCCGCTGGGCGCCCCTTCGATAATTTCCTCTATTCCGTGCGCCGGTCGAACGGCACGCTGGCCTATGTCCGCTCGTCCGGGCGGCCAGTGCTGGACGGCGACGGCAAGGTGATCGGCTGGCGCGGCGCGGCGTCGAATCTCACCCGCCTGCGCCAGCGCGAGATGGAATTGGCGCGCCAAACCGCGCTGCTGCGCCTGACCATCGATAACGTCGCCTCCTCCGTCCTGCTAGTGGACGAGGATTTGAAGATCCGCCATTGGAACCGGCTACTGCATGGGATTTTCGACCTGCCGACCGGCATTATCAAGCCGGGCATGCCCTATGCCGATTTGGTGCGCTATTTCGCAAAGCGCGGTGATTACGGCCCGGGCGAGCCGGAAACCATTGTCCAGCAACAGATGACCAGCCTGCCGCCGAATGGGCCGGAGCGGATCGAATGGACCATCCTGTCGGATAAAATCATCGAAACCTACCGGCGCTTCACGCCCGGCCTGGGGTTCGTCTTCACCCATATCGACATCACCCACCGTAAGCGCAGCGAAGAAAAGATGCGCACGGCAATGGAAGAAGCCTTTGCCGCCAACCGCGCCAAGACCGTCTTCCTGGCGAATATGAGCCACGAGCTGCGCACGCCGCTGAATGCGGTGATCGGTTTCGCCGAAATTATGGAAGGCCAATTGTTCGGCCCGATCGGCAATCCGCGCTATCTGGATTACGCCCGCGATATTCGCGAAAGCGGCGCCCATCTGCTGGAAGTGATTAACGATATCCTCGACCTCTCCAAGATCGAATCCGGCAAAGTGGAGATGAACGAGGAAGAGTTGGACCTGGTGCGCATCATTCAATCGGTCGTGCGCCTGCTCCAACACCGCGCCGCCCGCGCCGGGCTGGCCCTGCACACCGACCTGCCACCAGCGATGCCCAGCCTTTATGCCGATGGCCGCTTGCTGCGCCAAATTCTGCTGAACCTTCTCTCCAACGCCGTCAAATTCACCGATGCGGGCGGCAGCGTTACCATCAGCGCCAGCTTGGAAGAGGGGGGCGGGCTGGCCCTGCGCGTCGCCGATACGGGCATCGGCATGGACCCGGCCGAAGTCCCCATTGCCCTGACGCCCTTCCGGCAACTCGACAATAGCCTGTCGCGTAAATTCCAGGGAACGGGGCTGGGGCTGCCGCTGGTGAAATCGCTGATCGAACTGCATGGCGGCACGCTGGAAATCGAAACGGCCCTGAATGTTGGGACGACGATCACGGTGCATTTGCCCGCCGAGCGCGTGGTGTCCCGCCCGAATCTGCTGACCGCCGCCCCGTAATACCCCCCGTCTCACAGCCGTTGAAGATCGGTTGACAAGCCCCTGACGCGGCGGCATTCTTGCCGCATAGGTTCGGCGTTTGTTCCGATCTTTCCAGGCAGGAGGCGCAGCATGGCACGGCAGGAACTCCAGACCCCCGGGACCGATCTGGCACGGCTGGCCAAACTGCTGGCGCGGCTCGATAGCGATCAAGATGCCGAGGTACTGGCCGCGGCGCGGGCGGCATCGCGCCTGCTGCGGGTGGCCGGGCTTGGCTGGGATGATGTGATTAGCGCTGCCCCCGGTAAGGGCTGGCGCGGCTTTCTCGACCTCGGGAAAATGCTCGCGGCGGAAACCAAGCGCCGGATTGCTGCCGAGCGTGCTGCCCACCATTGGCAAACCCTCGCCCGGTTGCGGGAAGCGGCGGTCAAACCCGACCCGATGGTCGCCCCGGCGGCAGCGGCCCCTTCCCCCACCCCCGACGATACCGAAACGGTGATTATCGAAGAGGCGGCGACGGGCCATCCGCTGATCGACCGGCTGCTGGCCGCCCCCGGCCTCGATGCCGCCCAACGCCGACGGGTGGAAGCGATTGCCAGTTGGTATCGCCGCTCCGGCGATCTGCTGGAAACCGAAAGCCGCGATTTGGAAGCCTTTGGCCAGCAGGTCGGGCTTATCCCCCAGTATCACCTTCAGCGCGTTGCGGCATAAAAAACGGCTGAAGCGTTGCCCACGCTTCAGCCGTTTCAATGTTGCGGGCGCCTTTGCCCGAAAGCACCCGCGCAACCAGTCGGCGGGGAGGGGAGAGAGCCAACCAGTTGATTGGCTTAAAACGTATCATCGCTACATCATCTTGTCATCAAATTTCGCGATCCGGTGAATAGGGCCGGATTATGCCGATTTTCTTTGGCTTTTCGTAATCTGACTACAGCGCATGGGGGCATTCTGACGCCCTGGCGAAATCCTGCAAAAATCAGGACAGGATGATAGACGGATCATTATCCTTTTCGATCAAATGATGCAGCGGCATCCCGGCATAGGCCTTGACCGGTTTTATGACAATATGGCTGAAAAACTTATCAATCCCCACATCGGAATTAATCATCTTCTCGCTGAGGATCTGGTAATCGCGCACGTCGGTACAGACGAACTTCAGTAAGTAATCATAGCCACCCCCAATGGAATAGGCTTCGATCACTTCAGGAATTTTAGCGATCACGCTTTCAAAGCGCTCGTAATCTTCGCTGCGCTGGTTCTTCAACGTCACTTCGGCATAGACCAAGACGTTGCGGCACAGTTGATCGAGGTCGATTTCAGCCGAATAACGCTTGATATATCCTGCCGCTTCTAGGCGCTTAACCCGTTCCAGGCAGGGGCTGGGCGATAGGCCAACTTTCTCGGCCAGCTTAAGATTGGTGATCCGCCCCTCGGTTTGTAATGCTGCGAGGAGTTTGAGATCGGTCCGATCGAGTTTCCGTGGCGTCTTGGCCATGCCCTATCCTGCCGAATTTTATTCTGCGTTCTGTCAGGCATAGCCCAAAACCGCCGCGCTGGCGAGAGGGGTCAGCGCGGGCTATTCGCCGGATGCCGGGTGAGATAGGTCGAAAAATCCCCAACCGACAGGGGCCGGGCGAAATAATAGCCCTGCACCTCGCGGCACCCGATTTCTTGCAGGCATTCGAACTGGCTTTCGGTCTCGACCCCTTCCGCCACCGTTTCCAGCGTCAGGCTTGCCGCCATCGACACAATGGCCTGGCAAATCGCGCGATCATCGGCATTATCGGAAATGCCGGAAATGAAACTGCGGTCGATCTTCAACAGATCAATCGGCAAGCGCTTGAGATACGACAGCGACGAATAGCCGGTGCCAAAATCATCAATGGCAATTGTTATGCCGAGGGCTTTTAAGTCCTGCAAAAGATCAACCGCCCGATCAAGATCGCTCATCAGGCCGCTTTCTGTGATCTCCAGCTCCAGATTGGCCGGGGGCAAGCCCGAGGCTTCCAGCGCCTCCACCACTTTTTGCAGCAGCCCGGCGTCGCGGAACTGGCGGACGGATAGATTGATCGCCACTTTCAAATCGGGAAAGCCCCGCTGCATCCAGTAGCGCGCCTGTTTGCAGGCGGTTTCCAACACCCAATGGCCGATAGGGACGATCAGGCCCGATTCTTCGGCAATCGGGATAAAATGCGATGGCGGGATGCGACCCATTTCTGGGTGGTCCCAGCGCAATAGCGCCTCCATCCCCCGCAGGGTGCCATCGAGCGTGCCGAGACGCGGTTGATATTCCAGCGAAAATTCCCCCCGCTCCGCCGCCCGGCGCAGATCGGTCTCAATCGCCAGCCGCCCGGCGCGACGGTCGCGCACCCGTTCGGAATAGACAACCGTGGTGGCGCGCCCCGCCTCTTTCGCCTCATAGGTCGCCGCTTGCGCCGCCGTCAGCAGGTTCGACGGCTCACTCGCGTGATCCGGGTAGAGCGCGATCCCCTGCGAGAGCGAGATATAAAGTTCCGACTGGTCGATCAAGAATGTCCGGGCCGAGGCTTCTTCCACCCGCCGCGCCAGCCGGTCGATGGTCGCGACCGGATCGAGGGTCGAGGAGATGATAACGAAATCATCACCGCCGAGATGCCCCAGCAGGTCGCCTTCCTCAAGATCGCCCCCCAAGCGCCCGCCCACGGCTTGCAGCAACCGGTCGCCCGGCCCATGCCCAAAGAAATCGTTCACATATTTAAAGTGATCAATATCGATCGAAATGGCGACGATGGTTCTAAGCGGCGCCTGGGCGATCATCCGTTCAAGATGTTGGAGGATTTTGACCCGGTTCGGCAGCCGGGTCAGCGGATCGTAAAGCGCCAGCCGTTCCAACCGGCTTTCGATGCGCTTGCGGTCCGACACATCGCGCACAGTGACCAGATGGGCGGAAACGGTTGGCAGGGGTAGCGGCGAGACGGCCATTTCGCCTGGAAAACCGATGCCATCGACCCGCGACATGGTAATCGACCGCCCTGTGCCCAGCGTGCTGCGTGGCACCGCCCGGATAAGCATCTGGACCGATGCCTCTTCCCCCATACCGCCATCTTCGAACAAGGTCGGCGCCAGTAACGGCCAGACCGACATGCCGCGCGCCGGGTCCCGATCAACGGCGAAAACCCGCTGGGCCGCCGTATTGAGATCGAGGATCCGGCCATCATCATCCACCAGCAGAACCGCATCGCCGACCGTATCCAAGAGACGGCTGAGCACATCCTGTTGGTCGGCCAACGGGCCAAGAGCGGAAACCGGTTCGAAAATCAGCAGCCAATCGCCGCCCGGCACCAGTCGCAGCGGCGAGACGAATAATTGGCACAGCGGCTCGCTGGCCCCGGCCCCCATATCCTTCAGCGCCACCGTGACCGCACCACCAGCCTGCGCGCGCTGGGCCAGGTCTAACGGCTCGGCAGAAACCGCGCGGCACAGGGCCGCCCAGGGGGTTTCGATCAAACTCGCTACCGGGCGTCGAAAAAGGGCCGCCGCCGCCGGATTGGCATAGAATACCGCCGCGCCCCGCACGCACACCACGGCCGTCGGCAGCCGGTCATAGGCGGCGCCAAGAGAGCCTGAGGGTTCAGCGTCTGCCGATACCGAGAAGGAGGGCTGCGCAACCATGAGACTCAGTGTAGCCAAGGGACAGGGGCATTCCAGTCAAAAGCCACATCCACCTCGCAAAAAAACCATTGTGCTGCAAAGGATTTTCCCGCTGCAGCTTAGAGAGATAGACTGAATCAAATTACATAAAATTCCATTAAGATCAAAAAAGGGCGACTGTTTGCCGCCCTTTTCGACTAAAACGGCTTATGCCGCTTGAACATTGATGCCCTTGGTATTGAACATCTCCAGCAGTTCACCCGACTCGAACATCTCGCGGATAATATCGCAACCGCCGATAAATTCGCCCTTCACGTAAAGCTGCGGAATCGTCGGCCAGTTGGTGTAATCTTTAATGCCCTGGCGAATGCCGGGGTCATCCAGAACATTGATACCCTTGAACGGCACGTTCAGATGATTGAGCACCTGGACGACGGCGGCGGAAAAGCCGCACATCGGAAACACCGGGGTGCCCTTCATGAACAGCACCACATCGGTGCCGGTCACTTCCTGATGAATGCGGTCCCGAACGGTAGCGTCAGTCATAGCGATATCCTTTCAGCGGAAAGCGGGTCAGGCGTCCGGGGTGGCGGTTTGCAGGGCGAGCGCATGCAGCTCGCCCCCCATTTTGCCGCGCAGGGCCGCATAGACCATTTGGTGTTGCTGCACGCGACTCTTGCCCCGGAATTCGGCGGAGACGATATGCGCGGCATAATGATCGCCGTCGCCGCGCAGATCCTGAATGCTGACCTGAGCATCGGGCAGGGCTTCGCGGATCATCGCTTCGATGGTGGCGGCATCCATTGCCATTAGGGCGTCTCCTTAATCGTTCGCCGGTTCGTCAGCGTAGAGATTGTCATCTTCCTCGTCGCTGCCAACCCCATTTTCCATATAATCGGGCAGCCAGCTTTCATGAATGACCATCAGATCTTCAAGGTCGATGGCATCGTCGCCGTTGACGATGATCCCGGCGCCGCCGGTCATCCCCAATTCGGTCAACACCATGCCCGCCGCAGCCGCCTGCTTGCGCACGGCATCGGGCTTATTCGTGGTGAAGATATAGCGCGCCTGATCCTCGCCGAAAGCGATGGCATGGGCCGGGCCGGTATCGGGCAGGTCGATTTCCGCCCCGATGTCGCCCGCCAGCGCCATTTCCGTCACCGCGACCAACAAACCGCCGTCCGACACATCGTGACAGGCGGTTACCAGCCCTTCGGCGATCAGCGAGCGGACGAAATCGCCATTGCGCTTTTCAAGCGCCAGATCGACCGGCGGCGGCGCGCCTTCTTCGGCCCCGCAGAGTTCGCGGAGATAGAGTGAAGCGCCAAGCCAGCCCTTGGTCTCCCCGACCATGAAGATGGCTTCATCTTCAGCCTTAAAGGCGATGCTGACGGAGGTTTCGGCGTCTTCGAGCAGCCCGACGCCGCCGATCACTGGGGTCGGCAGAATGCCCTGGCCATTGGTTTCATTGTAGAGCGAGACATTGCCCGAGATGATCGGGTACTCGAGCGCCCGGCACGCGGCCCCCATCCCCTCAAGACAGCCGACGAGCTGGCCCATGATTTCCGGGCGCTCGGGGTTGCCGAAGTTAAGGTTATTGGTCACGGCGAGCGGCATGGCGCCGACGGCCGTTAGATTGCGCCAGCTTTCGACCACGGCCTGCATGCCGCCGCGTTGCGGATCGGCGAAGCAATAACGCGGCGTGCAGTCGGTGACCATCGCCAGCGCCTTTTTCTGGCCCGGCAGGCGCACCACAGCGGCATCGCCGCCCGGTCGGATGACCGTATGGCCGCCGACGAGATGATCATACTGTTCCCAAATCCAGCGCTTGGAGGCGAGGTCGGGCGTGCCCATCAGGGTGGCGAGCGCGTCGGTCAGCGAGTCCGGCGCCTCCACTTCCCCCGCCAACACTTCGTCTTGCAGCGGCGTCGGCTCGTAGGGGCGATCATAGAGCGGCGCATCATCGACCAGCGGCGACAGCGGCAGGTCGCAGACCACGCCGCCCGACTTTTTCAGCACGATATGGCCGCTATCGGTCAGCACACCGATGGGGGCGAAATCCAGGCCCCATTTTTCGAAAATCTGCCGCGCCACGCCTTCCGATCCCGGCTTCAGGATCATCAGCATGCGTTCCTGGCTTTCGGACAGCATGATTTCGTAGGCGCTCATCCCCGTCTCGCGGGTCGGCACCTTATCGAGATCAAGCTCGATCCCCAGCCCCCCCTTGCCCGCCATTTCGACGGAGGAGGAGGTGAGGCCTGCGGCGCCCATGTCCTGGATCGCCACAATGGCATCGGTCGCCATCAGTTCCAGGCAGGCTTCCAGCAGCAGCTTTTCGGTGAAGGGGTCGCCAACCTGCACGGTCGGGCGCTTGCTTTCCGCTTCCTCGGTGAATTCGGCCGAGGCCATGGTGGCGCCGTGGATCCCGTCGCGCCCGGTCTTGGCCCCCAGGTAAATCACCTGATTGCCGACGCCCGCCGCCGCCGAATAGAAAATCTTATCGGTCTTGGCGATCCCGACGGTCATGGCATTGACCAGGATATTGCCGTTATAGGCCGGGTGAAACTGCGTCTCGCCGCCCACGGTGGGCACGCCCATACAGTTGCCGTAGCCGCCGATGCCCGACACGACGCCCGCCAGCAGATGCCGGGTCTTCGGATGCGCCGGGTCGCCGAAGCGTAGGGCGTTGAGGTTGGCAATCGGCCGCGCGCCCATCGTGAACACGTCGCGCATAATGCCGCCAACGCCGGTCGCCGCCCCCTGATAGGGTTCGATGAAGCTCGGGTGATTATGGCTTTCGATCTTGAAGATCGCCGCATCGCCGTCGCCGATATCGATCACTCCGGCGTTTTCGCCCGGCCCGCAGATGACCCAAGGGGCCGTCGTCGGCAGTTTCTTCAAGTGAATGCGCGAGGATTTATAGGAGCAATGCTCCGACCACATCACCGAGAAAACGCCCAATTCCACCAGGGTCGGCGTGCGCCCCAGGCGGGTGAGGATGCGTTGATATTCGTCGGTCTTCAGGCCGAATTCGGTGGCGTCGGCCTCGGTCGCGGGGCGCGTATCGAAGGCAAGCGTATTGGCGGTCACGAAGGGGCCTCCTTAACCGGCGATGGACTGCACGAGGCTGCGGAACAGGCCCGCACCGTCGGTCGATCCGAACAAAGGATCGATGGCGTTTTCAGGATGCGGCATCAGCCCCAGCACGCGGCGATTTTCCGACAGGATACCGGCAATGTCGCGCTGGCTGCCGTTGGGGCTCCACCCGTCTTCAAGGTCGCCATCGGGGCTGCAATAGCGGAAGGCGATCCGGTCTTCGGCCTCAAGCTTATCCAGTGTCGCATCGTCGGCAAAATAATTGCCGTCATGATGCGCCACCGGCACTTGCAGCACCTGGCCCGATTTCAGCGCCGCCGTATAGGGCGAGTTGGTCGTACCGACCGACAGGAACACGTCGCGGCAGACGAACTTAAGCGTATCGTTGCGCATCAGCGCGCCGGGCAACAGCCCGGCTTCGGTCACGATCTGAAAACCGTTGCAGATCCCGAGGACGTGAACGCCCTTCTCCGCCGCCGCCTTGACTTCGCGCATCACCGGCGACTGCGCCGCCATCGCGCCGGAGCGCAGATAATCGCCGTAAGAAAAACCGCCGGGAACGATGATGAGGTCGAGGCCCTGCGGCAGTTCGGTTTCGCCGTGCCAGACGAACTGCGGTTCGGACCCGCAAATCTGCCGGAGCGCCGCCGCAGCGTCATGCTCCCGGTTGGTGCCGGGAAAAATCACAATCGCGCTTTTCATGGCGCTTAGTCCTGCAAGGAAACGGTGTAGGTTTCGATGACGGTATTGGCCAGCAGCGTCGCGCACATTTCGCGCACGAGGCTTTCGGCCTTGGCGCGGTCGGTTTCATCGAGGTCGATTTCGATGTACTTGCCCTGGCGCACGTCCTGCACCCCGGCAAAGCCCAAAGTTTCCAGCGCCTGATGGATCGCCCGGCCCTGGGGGTCGAGAACGCCGTTTTTCAGGGTGACGTGCACGCGCGCCTTCATCGCACCATCCTTCCAAAAGCAAAAACGCCGGGGAACCCGGCTTACCGAAAAGACAAAAGCCCGCCGACCAGAGGATCGGCGGGCCGAAGCATGTTAGTTCACCACGCGCGGGGTGCGCGGGTCTTCGCCCTCGCCGCCTTCGCCCTCGACCTCGACGGGCAGAACCCCAAGGCGGCGCGCGACTTCCTGGTAGGCTTCCTGCACCCCGCCGAGATCCTGGCGGAAGCGGTCCTTATCCAGCTTCTGATTGGTCTTTACATCCCACAGGCGGCAATTGTCCGGGCTGATTTCATCGGCCAGAACGATGCGCATTTCCTCGTCTTCCCAGACGCGGCCGAATTCCAGCTTAAAGTCGATCAGCTTTAGCCCAACGCCCAGGAACAGGCCCGACAGGTAATCATTCACCCTGAGGGTCAGGTGAACCATATCGTCGATATCTTGCGTGCTGGCCCAGCCAAAGGCGGTGATATGCTCTTCCGACACCATCGGGTCGCCCAGTTCGTCGTTCTTATAATAATATTCGACGATGGA
Source organism: Elstera cyanobacteriorum (assembly GCF_002251735.1). Classification (NCBI taxonomy): domain Bacteria; kingdom Pseudomonadati; phylum Pseudomonadota; class Alphaproteobacteria; order Rhodospirillales; family Rhodospirillaceae; genus Elstera; species Elstera cyanobacteriorum. The sequence goes on from NZ_NOXS01000035.1 coordinate 444,705, forward strand.
GCGCGGCAGCGGCGTCCCTTCCGGGATGCCCAAACGCTTGGACATCGACCCGGCGGCGACATTGCGCACCACCACTTCGATGGGAATGATTTCGACCTGCCGCACCAATTGTTCGCGCATGTTGAGCGCGCGGATAAAATGGGTGGGGATGCCGATTTCGGTCAGCCGCGTCATCAGGAATTCGGAAATGCGGTTGTTCAACACGCCCTTACCGCTGATGGTGCCCTTCTTCTGATTGTTGAAGGCGGTCGCATCGTCCTTAAAATACTGCACGATCGTACCGGGTTCCGGCCCTTCGAACAGAACCTTCGCCTTGCCTTCGTAAATCTTCCTGCGTCGCGCCATCAACCGATCCTCTGGGGCTGTCCGGTCGCGCCAACCCCAGCGGCGGCGATCCGGTCCGCGTCTCTATAGCAGCGGGGGGAAGGGGATACAATGTACCCGTCGCCCCCAGCGGGCGACCCGGTTATGCGACCGCTTCATACGCCGTCGCGGCGGGCGGCCCATCGGCGTGCAGAAAAACCGGCGCCCGCCCCTGCCCCAAAGGCGGCAGCGCGATCAGACTGGCCGAGCGGGTGCCGTAGCCGTTCGGCAGATGCATCGACAGGCCGTGGCGCGGCTCTACCTTATCCTCTTGCGCGAGCAAGGCTTGCCACGCGCCCCAATCCCCTGCCGATGGGTCGGGCAGCGGCGCGGCGATGAAGCGCGGCAAATGTTTCTTGATGCGCGGGTCGTGCGGATCATTGCGGTCCCACGCGCCAAACATCGAAAACCCTTCGGGAATGGTTTCGACCGTCAGGCGGGTTTCGTCAGAGCGGATCCAGAACGCATCGCGGTCGTCGGCGATCACTAAATTGAAGCCGCGATAGGCGCGCGGATCGAGCGCCGCCAGCGCCTCCGCCGCCACGCGCGCATCGGCATGGTCGAGCGCGTCCAGCACCAATTCGCCCCGGCTGCGCTTACCGTCCTGCGGCCCTAGCGTGCCATAGCGGTTAAGCAGCGCCGCCGTGACGCCGTAATCGTTGATCCCCAGCCAGGAACCACCGGAGAGTTCATCCAGCCCCGCCCGCACCTCGGGCCGGTCGGGCCAATGCCGCCCCGGCGCCCGGGCAGGCCGGTCCTGCATTTCCTCACGCATCGCCGCCATCAAAATCGGCCACGCCTGCCCCGGACGGCGCACGAGCAACACCACGCACATCTCACACTCCCCCTGCAACCCGCTTTTGAGCTATATCAAAGACGGGGGTGTTTCTGCTCCCAGATAGTGCCCCGCTGTAAAAAATTGCAGGGGGGATCGGCCCCCGCAAGAAACAGGACAGGCCATGACCAAGTTTGAAGATCGGGAACGCGCGTTCGAAGCCCATTTTGCGCTGGAGCAAGACCAGCTTTTCCGCGCGATGGTACGCCGCGATAAGCTGTTCGGCCTCTGGGCTGCCGAGCGTATGGGCTTGCCCGCCGCCGAAGCGGATATGTACGCCAAGGGGCTGATCGATTACGACATCGAACACCCGGGCGACGAAGACATTCTGGAACGGGTGGCGGATGACCTTGCCGCGCGCGGGGTTCACGCCGATCTGCCGCAACTGCGCGTCGAACTCGACCGGCTGCACGCGGTCGCCAAAAGCGAGATCCTGGGCCAGCAGGCCTAAAGAAACCGGCCTGCCCCGAGGGTCGGGGCAGGCCGTTTCCTCTTACTTTACTGCCTCGCGGGCCTTGGCGACAAAACGCCCGTCGAAGGTCTTGGCGAGATCGAGCTTCACATTCTTGAATTCGGCATCGGTGGTCGTCAGCAACTCCGCCGCCGCTTTCTGGCCCGATTCCGGGATCACCCCCGTGCGCGAATAGCTGGCAAGATTAGCCGCCACCGCCTGGGTATAAAGCGCCTTATCGCCCAGCCAATAATCCTGCGGCACCGTTTCGGTAATATCCTCCGGCGCGGCTTTGGCGATCCACATCAGCGCCTTATACAGCGCATTGGTCAGCGCCTGAGTGGTCTTCGGGTTCTTCGCGATAAAATCGCTCTTGAGGTACAGCACCGCCGCCGGATTGGTGGCGCCGAAAACCGCCTGGGTGCCTTCCAGCGTGCGCGTATCGACCAAAACTTTCACGGCCTTATCGGCTTCCAGCTTGGCGATCACCGGATCAAGGTGGGAGATGGCCTGGATTTCGCCCTTCTGCATTGCCGCCACCGCCGACGCGCCGCTGCCAACGCCGACGAAGGACGCGGCATCGGTCGCCAGCCCCGCCTTGACCATCAGATATTGCGCGAAAATATGCGTCGAAGACCCGGGGGCGCTAACGCCGATGATCATGCCCTTCAAGTCGGCGGCGGACTTGACCTTATCCGCCTGATCCTTACGGACCGCCAGCACGATGCCGGGAAAACGCCCAAGTTCCAGCACGGCGGTAATCGCCTGCCCCTTGGTCTGCATGCGCAAAGTATGTTCGTAAGCGCCCGTCACCGCATCGACCGATCCACCGATCAGCGACTGCAAGGACTTCGCCCCGCCGCCGAAATCATTGATGGTGACGGTCAGGCCTTCTTCCTTAAAGAAGCCCTTCTGTTCGGCAATCGTCAGCGGTAAATAATACAACAGCGGCTTGCCGCCGACGCCGAGTTCGATGTTTTTCTTCTCTAAATCCTGCGCAAACGCGGGCAGGCTGGCCGCTGCCGTTAAGGCGAGCGCCGCGAGCGCCCGATAAACCCGTTTCATCTGTTTCCTCCCAAAGTTATTTTTACGATGGATTGGGCGGGCGCCAGACCAGCAGCCGCCGTTCAACACGGGTGACGATGGCATCGACCATCAAGACGAAGCTGGCCAGCACGACCATGCCGGCGAAAACCCCCGTGGTATCGAACACGCCTTCCGCCTGATGGATCAGATAGCCAAGGCCTGCCGAGGCACCGAGATATTCCCCAACCACCGCGCCGATCAGCGCGAACCCGACGGAGGTGTGCAAGGACGAGAACATCCACGATAGGGCCGACGGCCAATAAATATGGCGCAGCAACTGCCGCTCGTTCATCCCCAGCAGGCGCCCGTTGGCCAGGATGACCGGGTTCACCTCCTTCACGCCTTGATAGACGTTGAAGAAGACGATGAAGAAGACCAGCGTGACCCCGAGCGCGACCTTCGACCAGATGCCGAGACCGAGCCACAGCATGAAAATCGGCGCCAACACGACGCGCGGCAACGAGTTGGCGATGGTGATATAGGGATCGAAAACGGCGGCCAGCAGCGGTTTCCGCGCGAACCAGAACCCTAGGCTAATCCCCAACCCGGCGCCGATGATAAAGGCCAGCACGGTTTCCAGCAGCGTCACCCACAGGTGCCGCCAGATCATGCCCGTCGCGAACATCCTCACCACCCGCTGCGCCACCGCGACGGGATCGGAGAAGAAGAAGGACGGCAGCAGATAAACCTCCCCCAGCGGCACGGTGGCGCCGAGGTACCAGACGGTCAAAAACCCAAGGCCAACGAGGATTTGCAGCGCAAGCAAGGAAACGGGCGATTTCATGCCGCTTGCTCCGCATAGGCTTTCGCCACCTCACCGCGCAACTGGCTCCAGATCGCATGATGCAGCTCATGAAAGCGCGGCAGCAGGCGGATATCCGCCGTATTGCGCGGGCGCGGCAGGTCGATGTCATAGTCGCCGATCAGCCGGGCGGATGGCCCCGCCGAGAGCAGGATGACGCGATCCGAGAGGGCTATCGCCTCCTCCAGATCATGGGTCACGAAAATCACTGCCTTGCCGGTGCCCGCCCAGAGATCGAGCAGCAGCGTGCCCATGATCTGCCGGGTTTGGGCGTCGAGCGGGCCGAAGGGTTCGTCCATCAACAAAAGCTGCGGGTCGCGGATCAGCACCTGCGCCATGCCCACCCGCTTGCGCTGCCCGCCGGAAAGCTGGTGCGGGTACCGGTCGCCAAAGCGCGCCAGGCCGACCTTGCCCAGCCAAGCCTGCGCCCGCTCTGCCGCCTCGGCTGCGGGGATGCCTGCAATCTCTAGCGGCACCGCAACATTCTGAAGGGCCGTTTTCCACGGCATCAGCGCGTCTTGCTGAAACAGATAGCCCGCGCCGCGATTAAGGCCGGGAAGCGGCGCCCCATCGATCAAAACCCGCCCGCCGGTCGGCTTCAGCAACCCGGCGGCGACGTTCAGCAGGGTCGATTTCCCGCAGCCCGTTGGACCGACGATGGAAATAAATTGCTGCGGCGCAACAGATAAAGTGAGCGGCGCCAAGACCTCATACTCCGGTTTATTTTTCACCGGAAAGGCAAGGCGCACGCCATCGAAATGAACGGCCAACGGGCCTTGTGGTGCTTCCGTCGCTGACGGCACGGTGTTTTCCTCCCCCTTGCCCGTCTTTTGTCATATTCCTGTAAATCTGCCCGACGCGATTAGAAACATCAAGATAACTGACCGAATTTCTAGCGGCCCAGGGTTGCACAAAGGGCATTCGCGGCCCATCTCTCGGGCATCCACCCCCTACCCGCAGGAGCGATCATGAGCGGCATCAATGACCGGGAAAAAGCCTTCGAAACCAAATTCGCCCAGGATGAAACCCTGCGCTTTAAAGTTGTCGCGCGGCGCAACAAGCTGCTCGGCCTCTGGGCCGCCGAAAAACTCGGCGAGGCGGATGCCGACGCTTACGCGAAAACCGTGGTCGCCGCCGATTTCGACCGTCCCGGCGACGATGACGTGCTGGAAAAAGTCGCCGCCGATTTCACCAAAAAGGGCATCGCCATCGACGCCGCCACCATCCGCAGCGAAATGACACGCCTGCTGGCCGTGGCGAAGGAACAGGTGGCGGGGGAGTAGCCTGCTGCAACCGACCTACTCGGCGGAAAACGCTGGGTAGGTCGCCTCAAAAGGCGCGTTCAGGCTGCCCCGAAGCCCACCTCCCGCTGCCGGAAATGGCGAATGGACAGGGCATAAATATCCGTTTCATTCGCGGCGTAGAGGATTAGATATTCACCGGCGATATATTCCCGAACCTCGGCCCTTCCCATCTCCTTGGCGAGGAGAACTTGGAAATGTTCCCATTCGACCGAGAGACCGGTCAAACCGCCGCGATTTGGATCGAATAGACGGCCAATGCTGGGGAAACGTTGAATATTGGGAAAGATGAGGCTTTCAAGCGCCGCCAGTAACCGTAAATAGCGATCCCGCGAGTTATTTTCTTCGAAATATCGCGCGATTTCCAATAACCGCGCCTCAAAGACTGGCCCAGTCCGCAAGTGGCGCATCGCGAAACGCCCTTAAGACTGAGGCGCACGCGCCCGACGCAGACGGCGCAGCATCCCGTAAGCGTCTTCTGTCCGCCCTGCGGCTACATCTTCCAGCCCCTGGATAGCATCCTGAATCAAAAGGCCATTCAACCGCTCCCGCGCCAACCGGTGATAATAAGCCAAGCTCTCCGCATCGATCAGCGCGACATAGGCCTTGCCGTCCTTGGTAACAATCGCCTCCTCCCCCGCCTTGGCGGCAGCCGCGAGGTCGGCAAAGCGCGCTTGCGCTTCGTCGAGCGGGATGGGGGAAAGGGGCGCCGTCGTCATAGCGTCAGCCTACAGGATTTAGCCGCCCGGGCAAAGCCTCCCCCGGAACCCCACTGGCCGCCAACGCCGCCGCCTGCCGCGCCGCCAGCGCCCCGGCGTCGAAATCGCCCGCCAGATCGTGGAACAGCTTATACCAATTGATCTCTGCCCCCAGATGGGTGAACACCGACCCAAGTCCGATGGCGGCGCGGTCCATAAACACGAATTCGCGCGGCGGCTTCACCCCGCCCAGGCGCCGCAGTTCGGCATGGACCTTGGCGGCGACTTCCTTACCGTATTCCGTCCCGCCTTCGTTTTGGATCAAGCGGGTGCGGTTTTCCAAGATCGGGCCGTAAAGGAAGCTGGCCCATTGGTTCAGCACATCCACCAATTCGTGCGAGAGATTGGTGAAGCCCCAGGTTTCATAGGCGGCAATCGCCCGGTCGCGGTCGCCGGTATCGAGCGCGTGATAAAGCTCGATCACGCCATTGACGAAGCGCGCCGGGAAAACCCGGATACAGCCGAAATCGAGCAGATTAATCCCATCATCGGGCCGCGCGGCGTAATTGCCGGGGTGCGGGTCGCCGTGGATCACGCCGTAGCGGTAGAAGGGCACGTACCAAGCGCGGAAGAGGTTATAGGCAAGGCGGTTGCGCTGCTCCAGCGGGGCATCTTTCAAGGACAGCAGCGGCACGCCGTCGAGCCAGGTCATGGTCAGCAGCCGCCCGGTCGAGAGGTCGTCGATCGGCTCCGGCACCGAAACCCCCGGCTCGTCGGCGAGCATATGTCGGTAGAGGTGCAGGTGCCGCCGTTCGCGGTCGTAATCCAACTCCTCCCGCAACCGGTCACCGATTTCGAGATGCACATCGCCGGGGGAAATGGCCTTATCCGTCCGCTCATAGAGCGCCAGCAGCAGCTTAAGCTGCTTCAAATCGGCTTCGACAGCAGACGCCATGTCGGGATATTGCAGCTTCACCGCAACGGCCCGCCCATCGGGCAGCTTGGCCTTATGCACTTGGCCAAGGGAGGCGGCGGCAGCGGCTTCCTGCCCAAACTCGGCGAATTTGCTCTGCCAGCCCGGCCCAAGTTCGCCCTGCATGCGGCGCTTCACAAAGGGCCAACCCATCGCCGGGGCGTTGGACTGGAGGGAGCGCAACTCCCGCGCATATTCTTCCGGCAGCACATCCGGCAGCACGGCGATAAGCTGCCCGACCTTCATCAACGGCCCCTTGATGCCGCCGAGAATAGCCGTGAGTTCGGCGGCATGCTTGTCGCGGTCGATGCCAATGCCGAGGAAGCGTTCCCCCGCAAGCCGCGCGGCCACGCCGCTCATCTTCGTGGTGACGGTGGCATAGCGGCGCATGCGGCCGCCGAAGCTGTTTTCCTCAGACATGAGCAGGCAAGCTTTCCAGTTCGTCGATGAAGTCGGCGATCATTTGCAGGCCGCGGTCCCAGAAGGCCGGGTCGCGCGCATCCAAACCGAAGGGGGCGAGCAGCGCCGAATGATGCTGGGAGCCGCCCGCCTTCAGCAGCGTCAGATACCGCTCCGCAAACCCCTCTTCCGCCCCGGCGTAGACGGCGTAGAGCGAGTTCACCAAGCAATCGCCGTAGGCATAAGCATAGACGTAGAAGGGCGAATGGATGAAGTGGGGGATATAGGCCCAGAAGTGCTTATAGCTATCGTCGAAGCGCACGGCATCGCCCAGGCAATCACGCTGGGTATGCAGCCAGATTTCCGCCAGATCGTCCGGCAGCAATTCGCCCTGGCGGCGGCGGTCGTGGACGGCTTCTTCGAACGAATGCAGCGCAATCTGCCGCACGACGGTGTTCAGCATATCCTCGACCTTGGAGGCCAGCAGGAAGCGCCGCTGCGCCGGGTCCTTCTCCTGCGCCAGCAGCGCGCGGAAGGTCAGCATTTCCCCGAAGACGGAGGCGGTTTCGGCGAGCGTCAGCGGCGTTTCGGCCAGCAAATGCCCCTGGGTCTTGCCCGCCAGCACCTGATGGACGCCGTGGCCCAATTCATGGGCGAGAGTCATCACATCGCGCACCTTGCCCTGGTAATTGACCAGCAAATAGGGATGGGCCGACGGAACGGTGGGATGCGCAAAGGCCCCCGGCGCCTTGCCGGGGCGCACCGGCGCGTCGATCCAGGCCTTATCGAAAAACTGCCGCGCGACCGTCGCCAGATCGGGGGAGAAAGCGTGATAGGCCGACAGAACGGTTTCCGTCGCCTCCCGCCAGGGAATCTGCCGATCCGGCGCCCCCGGCAGCGGCGCATTGCGGTCCCAGGTTTCAAGCTGCTTCAGGCCGAGCCACTGCGCCTTGAGCTTATAATAGCGATGGGCAAGGCGCGGATAGGCGCTGCGGACCGCCGCAATCAGCGCATCGACCACGCCATCTTCCACCCGGTTCCCGAGATTGCGGCTGGAAATCGGGCGCGGATACTTCCGCCAACGGTCTTCGACTTCCTTATCTTTCGCCAGCGTATTGGTGATGAGCGAGAAGACGCGCACCTCGTCCGCCAGCGCCTTACCGAAGGCTTGGCTGGACGCCTTCCGCATCTCCCGATCCGGCGACACCATCAGCGCCAGCACTTCGGTCGACGTTAGCTCGCGCCCATCGATGGGGATGCGCAGCGCCGCCATAGTTTCATCGAATAGCCGCACCCAGGCCGCCCGCCCAGTCAGGGATTTTTCCAGCAGCAGCTTTTCTTCCGTATCGGAAAGCTGATGCGGGCGGAAAGCGCGGCTGGCCTCTACCCACGGACGGTAGCGCGCGGCGGCGGGATCGGCCAGCAGCGCTTCGACCGCCTCCGGGTCGAGCTGATTGAGTTCCAGCGTGAAGAACAGCAGCGTGCCCGCGATCTCGGTAATCCGTTCCTGCACCGACTGGTAGAAGCGCCCCACGTCCGGGCTGCTCATGTCTTGCGCGTAGAGAAGCTGGGCAAAGGAGCCGAGCTTGCCTAAGCGTTCGTCCAGCGCCTCGTAGCGTTTGACGGTCGCGGCGAAATCGGCGGACGCCATGCCGTTCAGCTTGCCCTGCGCGACCGCGACCAGCGCCGCCGCTTCCGCCGTAGCCCAGGCGAAATCCGCGTCAATCGCAGGATCGCTCGGGCCGCGATACAGGTCGGACAGATCCCAGGTCGGCAGATCGGCAGTTTTCAACGAAACGGACATGCGAAACTCCTTTACCTTTGGATATAGAGCGTCCGCCCGCCGCGACCAAGCCGTTGCGCCGCAACCCTGCCGTTATTTCGCGTGCAGGCTGGGTCGATTTTGGGATATATCATGAACATGCTCAATCCCCTCGCCCGGCTGGCGCGGCTGAAATCCGGCCCGGCCCCCGCCCGCAGCAAACGTGCCGCGCTTCCCCCGCCGCCGCGCCGCCGCTGGCCGCGCCCGAGTTTTCTGTCGGCCCTGGCGCTCGCTGCCGTGATCGCCGCCGGATGGTTCGGCACCCGGCCCGACGATGCGCCGCCCTGCCCCGGCGATACGGCCCTGACCGGCCCGGCCTGCGCCGTGGATGGCGATACGCTCAGCCTCGGCGGTCATATTACCGGCCAGCGTTGCGGCGGCGGGCAGTTGGTGCGCCTCTGGGGCGTCAATGCCCCCGAAAGCGGCACCCCCGGCTACCGCCAATCCCGCGCCGCGCTGCAATCTTTGGTCGAGGGCCGGACGGTCGCCTGTCAGCGCGTCGACACCGACGACCACAACCGCCCCGTTGCGCGCTGCTGCACGGCTAAAGCCGACCTCTCCCATACCCAAACCCGCGCTGGCTGGGCCTGGGATTACCCAAAATACTCGAAAGGCGCCTTTGCGGCGGCAGAGGCGGAAGCGAAGCGCGACGGCGTGGGGATTTGGGGCAAGGGGGAGTAACCGCCCCCAGGCAGAGGCCGGGATAGGCCTCACACTGCGCCTTTCTTGCATCGCACGCGCGGCGTGGTATAACGCGGGGTCTGACGCAATCTTTTGAGGTCGACCTTTTGTCTGCCCCCCTGATCTTGGTCCTCAATGGACCGAATCTCAATCTGCTCGGCACGCGCGAACCTGAAATCTACGGCACCGATACGCTGGACGATATCCGCGTCGTGACGGAGCGGACGGCGACGCAATTGGGCTGCACGGTGGATTTCCGCCAGTCGAACCACGAAGGCGTGTTGGTCGATTGGATTCACGAGGCACGCGGCACGGCGGCGGGGATCATCATCAATGCTGGGGCCTATACCCATACCTCGATTGCGTTGCTCGATGCGCTGAAGGGCGTCAGCCTGCCGGTGATCGAGGTTCATCTGTCGAACATCTTCCACCGCGAAGCCTTTCGCCATACCTCCTATCCCGGTCGAGCGGCGGTTGGGGTCATCGCGGGCTTCGGCGGGCAATCCTATGTGTTGGCCGTGGCGGCCCTGGCCAACCTGATTAAAACCGCCGCCTAAGGGTTCCGTTTTTCTGGCGGCAGCGGCCTTCGCGGTCGCCCGCGCGATTCTGATAGAGAGAAAGCATGTCTCAGCATCAATTGGACAGTGAACTGATCCGCAATCTCGCCAGCCTGCTGGACGAGACGAAGCTGACCGAAATCGAATATCAGCGCGATAATGTTCGCATCCGCGTGGCCCGCACGCTGCCGCCCGCCAATGTCGCTCTGCCGCCGGTTGCGGTCGCCGCCCCAGCGCCGATGGCCGTTGCACCCGCCGCCCCGGCGGCCCCGGCCGTTAGCGCCGCCCCGGCGGATCATCCCGGCATGGTGCCGTCGCCGATGGTCGGCACCACCTATCTTGCCCCGGAACCGGGCGCGCGCCCGTTCATTTCGGTGGGTGATACGGTTCAGAAGGGCCAGACCCTGCTGATCATCGAAGCGATGAAGGTGATGAACCCGCTGCCCTCGCCGCGCGCCGGTGTCGTGAAAGAGATTTTGGTGACGGATGGCAAGCCGGTCGAATACGGCGAACCGCTCGTGATCATCGAGTAAGCGCATGTTTGAAAAGATCCTGATCGCCAATCGCGGCGAAATCGCCCTGCGCATCCACCGCGCCTGCCGGGAGCTGGGCATCCACACGGTCGCCGTTCATTCTACCGCCGATGCCGACGCCATGCATGTGCGCCTTGCCGACGAAAGCGTCTGCATTGGCCCGCCCGCGCCGCGCCAAAGCTATCTGAACATGCAGGCGATCATCTCGGCCGCGACGATTACCGGGGCGGAAGCCATTCACCCCGGCGTCGGCTTTCTGGCCGAGAACGCCGATTTCGCCCAGATGGTGCAGGATCACGGCATGGTCTTCATCGGCCCATCGCCGGAGCATATCCGGGTTATGGGTGATAAGATCACCGCGAAAAAGGCGGTGCAGGATCTTGGCATCCCCACCGTTCCCGGCTCCGATGGGCCGGTCGCCACTGAAGAAGAGGCCATCGAGATCGCCCGGCGCATCGGTTATCCGATCCTGATCAAGGCGGCGGCGGGCGGCGGCGGCAAGGGCATGAAGATTTGCCGGAACGAGGCCGATCTGCGCGCGCAATTGCCGGTGGCCCGGTCGGAAGCCCGTGCCTTCTTCGGCAATGATGCGGTGTTCTTCGAAAAATTCTTGGAACGCCCACGCCATATCGAACTGCAAATCCTCGGCGACGGGCAAGGCAATGTGATCCATCTCGGCGAGCGTGATTGCTCGTTGCAGCGCCGCCATCAGAAGCTTCTGGAAGAAGCCCCGTCGCCCGCGCTGAATGCAGCGGAACGCGAGGCTATTGGCGAGATCGCCCTGAAGGCAATGGGCACGCTCGGCTATGCGTCGGCGGGCACGCTGGAGTTTCTGTACGAAGACGGGCAGTTCTATTTCATCGAAATGAACACGCGCCTGCAGGTCGAACATCCGGTGTCGGAATTCATTACCGGCATCGATCTGGTGCGCGAGCAGATTCGCATTGCCGCCGGTGGTAAGCTGACGATGAAGCAGGAAGACGTGCGCTTTAACGGCGCCGCCATCGAAGTGCGCGTCAATGCCGAACATCCGGTGACCTTTGCGCCGTCGCCGGGCAAGATCGGCGAATATCATGCGCCGGGCGGGCCGGGCGTGCGCGTCGATTCGGCGCTCTATTCCGGCTATAAGGTGCCGTCCCATTACGACAGCATGGTATCGAAGCTGATCGTTCATGGCAAAACGCGCAACGAATGCTTGATGCGCCTGCGCCGGGCCTTGGAAGAATATGTGATCGCTGGGATCGATACGACCATCCCGCTGCATCAGAAGATCATCGCCGATCCCGATTTCATTACCGGCGATTATACGATCCATTGGCTCGAACATTTCATGGAACGCACCGCCGCCGCTAAGGACGGCGCGGCCTAAGCCCCGGGCGCGGCATGCGGCTGACGCCCGATCTGCTGCTGCGTGCCTATGCCGCCGGGATTTTTCCGATGGCGGAAGGCCGGGACGACCCAGAGCTTTTCTGGGTCGATCCCGATCAGCGCGGGATTTTGCCCCTGGATGGGTTTCATCTGCCGAAACGCCTAAAGCGCAGCCTGCGCACCGCCCCCTATTGCGTGACAGTCGATACGGCCTTTCGCCGCACGGTCGCCGCCTGTGCCGCCCCGCGCCCCGGCAGCCCCGATAGCTGGATCAATGAAGAAATCCGCCGCCTTTACGCGGCTTTGTTCGACCGGGGGCACGCCCATTCGGTGGAATGCTGGCAGGGCGATAATCTGGTCGGCGGCCTCTATGGCGTGTCGCTCGGCGGGGCGTTTTTCGGCGAAAGCATGTTTTCCACCGCGCGCGATGCCAGCAAGATCGCCCTGGTCTATCTGGTGGCGCAACTGCGAGCGGGGGGCTTCACCCTGCTCGACACGCAGTTTAAGACCGATCACCTGGCGCAATTCGGTGTGATCGAAATTCCCCGGTCCGACTATCGCAGAAGACTGGACGAAGCCCTATCCGTGCAGGCAGTCTTTGGCCGGATAGCCCTGGGACAGGCCCAATCGCTGGAGGACGTAATCCACTATGCGGGATGCTGAGACGTTCGACCTTGCCGCTTTGCTAACGCAGGTACCTTCCGGCGATGAAGGGGCTTTCGCTGCGCTTTATCGGCACGTTGCCCCGCATCTATACGGCGTGGCGCTGCGTATCACTCGGGATCGGACCAGTGCCGAAGATGTTGTGCAGGATGTGCTGACCAAGCTGTGGTCGGGGGCGGCGACGTTCGATGCCGCCCGCGGCTCGGCGATGGGATGGCTCGCGACGATGGCGCGGAACCGGGCGCTCGATCTCATCTCTCGCCGGGGGCGCGATGCCCCGCTGCCTGAGACGTTCGACGAGTTGCCCGACCCGGCGGAAACCGCGTTCGACGCGCTCGCCGGGCGCCAAGACGCCGCCCGCCTGCACGCCTGTCTTGACACGCTGAGCGCCGATCAGCGCCGCGCTATTCTGGTCGCCTTCTTTGATGGGGCGACCCATGAAGAAGCGGCGGAAACGCTGGCCACACCCCTTGGAACGGTCAAAAGCTGGGTCCGCCGGGGGTTGCTGAAACTGAAAGGGTGCCTTGCCACATGAGCGCCGTGGATCGCGATACGCTGACGGTTCTGGCCGGGGAATATGTCCTCGGCACTCTGCGTGGCCGGGCCCGCACGGAGTTCGAAGCGCTGTGCGCGGCGGACCCGGAGGTGGCGGCGGTCCGCGATGCCTGGGAGGATCATCTGGCGCCCCTGGCGACGCTCTATCCCCCCATCGTCCCACCGGATCATCTTTGGACCCATCTCAGCGACGATCTGGGCTTCGAAGTGATCTCTGACCGCCGCAGCGCCGACCGGGGCGCGGTTGAGACGGAGGAACTGCACGGCACCGACGAAGACGATCCGACCGCCGAGATCATTCACCTGCGCCGCAGCCTGGGGCGCTGGCGCGTTGCCAGTGTGATGATGGGCATGGCGGTGGCCGCCGGATTGATCGGCGTCGTTCTCGTGCGGCCAGACTTGCTTCAGGTGCCGCCGCCCGCGCCGGTTGTCGTCGCTGAAAAACCGGCCGAAGCGGCGCCCCATGTCTCTAATCATGCCCCGGCGGCCCCGGCGCGCCCCCTCCTCGTTGCCGTCATGCTCAACGAAGCGCAGGAGCCGTGGTGCGTGGTCCGCGAAGGCGCCCCCGACGGCAAGCTGACCCTGACCCTGATGAAGCCAATGCCGGACGATGGCCAGGACCGGGAGCTTTGGATCATCGGGCCGGATAATGTGCCAAAATCCTTGGGGCTGATCGCCCAGGATGGTCTGTCGATCGACCCTGCCGTCGAAACCGGCCCCGGACGTACGCTGGCGGTTAGCCGCGAACCCAAGGGCGGCTCGCCCACCGGCACCCCGACCGGGCCGGTCTTTGCGACCGGCAAGCTGGTGAAGGTGATGGATCTATAGCGCGGGCGCCGGTTGCGGCTTCAACGCCGCGATCATCTCCAGGGCTATCTGCCGCTCGCCCATAATCACCATATCGGCGCCCAAGCGGGTCAGATGCTCCACCTCCGCATCCGAATGGGCGCGGGCGATGATGGTCAGCGCGGGGGTGAGCTTGCGGCCTTGCGCAATTGCCTGGCCCGCTTCGAACGGATCGGGGATAGCAATCACCAAGCTGCGCGCCCCGGCCAGATTGGCGCGCTCCAGCACGGCGGGGCTGGCGGCATTGCCGCGAATAAGCTCCACCCCCGCAGCTTTTAGCGCGTCGGCGTGGCTGTCGTTGTCTTCGATGACCAAAAACGGCTGGCCGCTGGCCAGCAAATCCTGACCGACAAGGCTGCCGACGCGGCCATAGCCGACCAGAATGATATGATCGGTCAGGCGGGTCGGCGGCGCTTCCGACAGCGGTTCCTCGGCCAGCGGGTCGGCGGTGCTGGCCTGCGGCGCGGTCGGTGCGGGTTTGCGGCCGAAGCGCGCCTCCAGCCCCGGGCGGATTGTCTCGCAGAGGGCAAAGATCGCCGGGTTGAGCAGGATCGACAGGATCGCCCCGGCCAGGATCAAATCGCGCCCTTCCGCCGGGATCAGCTTCAGCCCAACCCCAAGTTCCGCCAGAATGAAGGAAAATTCGCCGATCTGCGCCAGGCTGGCAGAAATCGTCAGCGCCGTGCCCACACTATGCCGGAAAGCCAGCACGACGAAGAAGGCGACCAGCGACTTGCCGACGATGATGATAAACACCGTGCCGATGACCGGCAGCGGGTTTTCGATCAAAATCGCCGGATCGAACAGCATGCCGACCGACACGAAGAACAGCACGGCAAACGCATCGCGCAGCGGCAGGCTCTCTTGGGCGGCCCGGTGGCTAAGCTCGCTTTCCGACAGGATCATCCCGGCGAAAAACGCCCCCAGCGCCAGCGACACGCCGAAGAGCTTGGCCGACCCCATCGCCACCCCCAGGGCAATCGCCAGCACCCCAAGGCGGAAGAGTTCGCGGGAGCCGGTATGGGCGATCCAATGCAACAGCCACGGGATCACCCGCCGCCCGACCACCAGCATCAACACCACAAAGGCGGCGACCTTCAGCAAGGTCAGTCCGATGATGCCGCCGATGCCAAGCTCTAGCCCCAGCTTGCTGCTGATGAGTGCCGCCAGGGGGTCGCTGGATTGGCTGGTGCCATCGGCGATGCTGGCGGCGGCAGGGATCAGCACCAGGGCCAGCACCATCGCCAAATCTTCGACGATCAACCAGCCAACGGCGACCTTGCCGCGCTCCGTCTCCACTAACCGCCGTTCCTGCAAGGCTTTCAACAACACGACCGTGGAGGCGACCGACAGCGCCAACCCGAAGACCAGCCCGCCGCCGACCGGCCAGCCGAGCAGGCTCGCCAGCGCCAAGCCCATCAACGTCGCAAGCCCGATCTGCGCCAAAGCCCCCGGCACGGCAATGCCGCGCACCGACAGTAAATCCTTCAACGAAAAATGCAGTCCAACGCCGAACATCAGCAGAATAACGCCAATCTCCGCCAGTTCCGGCGCCAAACTTTGATCGGCAACAAACCCCGGCGTGTGCGGCCCCACCAAAATCCCGGCGAACAAATAGCCCACCAGCGGCGGCAGCCGCAGCCGATGCGCCAGCGCGCCAAAGATAAACGCCAGGACCAAGCCCCCGACAATCGTAGAAATCAGGGGCGTGTCATGGGGCATCGGGCGGCTTCCTCTCGCGCGGCGGCTAACTGAGAGAAATATCAGGTCTGCCGCGCCTCGGGGCAAGAGCGTATGACGGAGTTTTGGCGGCTTTCCCAGGGGCGCCGCCCCTGGACCCCACCTAAGGGGCCGCGCCCCTTAGGAATCAGCGGAGGGTTCAGGCGGAGGGAGGTTGCTCAGGAGGCTACGGACCTTCTTTGTCATCTCTTGAATGGCGGTCTCGGGGGCGTCGGCAAATCGGTGGATATAGTCCTCGCACACGGTGCGAGCGTCGGCGAACCGGTTCAGGTCTTTCAGGATGATCGCTTTATAGTGTAGCGCCATTGACACCTGTTCGCGCAGGGCCGGGGCGGGATCGGTCCCGAAGCGCTGGATCACGTCGTCATAGGCGGCGATTTCGGCCTCCGGCTGCGGCGGGGTGAGTTGCCCGAGGGCTACACCCTTATTGACGAACGCCCTTGCGACCTGTTCACGCAGGGCCGGGGCGGGATCGCTGCCGAAGCGCTGAATCACGTCGTCATAGGCAGTGATTTCGGCCTCCGGCTGCGGCGGGGTGAGTTGCCCGAGAGCATAGCCCTTATTGACGAACGCCCTTGCCACCTGTTCGCGCAGGGCCGGGGTGGGATCGGTCCCGAAGCGCTGGATCACGTCGTCATAGGCGGCGATTTGGGCCTCCGGCTGCGGCGGGGTGAGTTTCCCGAGGGCTACACCCTTGTTGACGAACGCCCTTGCCACCTGTTCGCGCAGGGCTGGGGCGGGATCGGCCCCGAAGCGCTGGATCAGTTCGTCATAGGCAGCGATTTGGGCCTCCGGCTGCGGCGGGGTGAGTTGCCCAAGGGCTACACCCTTGTTGACGAGCGCCCTTGTCACCTGTTCGCGCAGGGCCGGGGCGGGATCGGTCCCGAAGCGCTGGATCACGTCGTCATAGGCAGCGATTTCGGCCTCCGGCTGCGGCGGGGTGAGTTTCCCGAGGGCTACACCCTTGTTGACGAACGCCCTTGCCACCACTTCACGCAGGGCCGGGGTGGGATCGCTGCCGAAGCGCTGGATCACGTCGTCATAGGCGGCGATTGCGGCCTTCGTCTGCGGCGTGGCGAGGAGCCCGAGGGCGTAGCCCTTGTTGACGAGCGCCCTTGCCACCTGTTCACGTAGGGCCGGGTCGGGATCGCTGCCGAAGCGCTGGATCACCGCGTCGTAGGCGGCGATGGCTTCTTGTAATCGACCTGCGTCGAGAAGAACATTGCCCCGCACCCAGAGCGCTGAGGCGGTTTGCAGTGGTGTGAGAGTCGACAGCGTTAGCCATTTGTCCGCAAGGGCAAGAGCCGCCTCAAAGCGCTTCGTATCTGAATAGCTATAGATCAGGGCGCGCCACTGGACGGTATCGCGCTCCTCCTCTGGCATCGCTAAGACTTTTTGTAGCGCTTGCTCTGTTTCCGGCGACAGGGGCTGTGGCGGTTCGGAGGACGGGCTCGTCGAAAGACGATCCCCGCGTTTCGCCACGGCTTGGATTGCTAAAATCTCAGGGCCGAACAGCTTTTCCACGCTACTATGGAAGTCTCTCTTTGCATCAGCACTGCTCAAATAGTCCTTGATAGTCCGCTCGGCTGCGAGCCGCGATTGTTCGGGCACCTTGATAACCGAGTAAAGACCCACACCGAACAAACCCGCCGTTAACAGGATGGCGCCAATCCCCACAATCCAACTCGTCGCATTCGATGCGCTGGAAATTGCATTGCTGGAGGCAGCGATGTTGTTTGCGCCTTGGGCCAAAAACAGGCCGAAATTGCTAATCCATTTATCTTGAGCATTTATCCGAACGTCCTGCGCATCAAGTTTTGATTTTAAATCCTCCAGTTTCTCCTTTTCACTGCGCAGATTGGAGAGCTCTGTTTCCAATCTCTTAAATTTTTCAGACAGTTCTTGAAAAAGGCGCGCCTGATCATCCACCGGGGTTTCCGGCAGCGCGGGGCGGGCGACGGGGAGAAGCAGGAGGATCAGCAGAAGGATACGCGCCATAGCGGCCCTCGGGCGGGGAAAGAACGCCTTAGGGTAGCAAAGCCGCCTACCACTTCCCACCGAAATTAACCTTCCTTACTCCCTCAATTCCCAACGCAGGCATAGGCCGGAGCGGCGGTAGCCGGGGGGCGGCTTTCGGTGTCGTTGCCGCGCCCCCGCCGTTCCGATCGGTTGCCGGGTTAGTTCGGCAGGTAATCGTATTTGCCGTCCTTCCACACATAAACGCGGAAGTCCGGGTTCTTGAGGTCGCCCTTGGCATCGAACGCCAGCGTCCCCAGGACGGTTTGGAAGTCTTGGGCGCGCATCGCGGCCAGCACATCGGCCTTTTTCAACGATTTGGCGGCCATCATCGCCTGGGCCAGCGTTTGCGTGGCAGCATAGCCTTGCAGCACGAAGCCTTCGGGTTCGACGCCCGACGCGCGCAGCTTGGCGACGGCATCCTTAGCGGTATCGAGTTTGCGGCCATCGGGCGGGAAGGTGAACATCAGCCCGTCGGCGGCCTTGCCTGCGATCGAGTAGATTTCCGGCGAGGACACGCCTTCGCCCGAAATGAACTGCGCCTTCAGCCCGGCTTCATCGGCTTGACGCAGGATCAACCCAAGTTCCGGGTGATAGCCACCATAGTAAACGACATCGATGTTATCGTTCTTCAAGCGCGAGACGAGGGCGCTATAGTCCTTATCGCCTGCGGTGACCGAGCCTTCATAAACGGGGGTCAGGCCCTTGGCCTTCATCGCCTTGGTGGCCTCGTCGGCAAGGCCTTTGCCGTAGGCTTGCTTATCGTGCAGCACGGCAACGCGCTTGCCCTTGAAGCGGTCGGCGATGAAACTCCCGGCGATCACGCCCTGCTGATCGTCGCGACCGCAGGCACGGAAAATCGTCTTCTTGCCCTTTTCGGTCAGCGTCGGGTTGGTCGCGGTCGGCGTGACCATGACGATGCCTTCTTCGTCATAAATATCGGCAGCGGCGATGGTCGCGCCGGAACAGACGTGGCCGATAACAAACTCCGCCTTCTTACCCGCGAGCTGGTTGGCGACCGAAACGCCCTGCTTCGGGTCGCAGGCATCGTCGGAAAACTCAACGACCAGCTTTTCGCCCTTCACCCCGCCCTTGGCGTTAATATCGGCGACCGCCGCTTCCACGCCCTTGCGCACCTGATCGCCGAAGGCGGCAACCGCCCCGGTCAGCGGCGCCACGCCGTAGATCTTTACGTCTGCCAGGGCCGAGCCTGCCATCAGCAGGCTGCTAAGACCGGCGGCGACGATAAGGCTGCGTTTCATTGTGCAACTCCTCCAATTATTGCCGGTCCTGGCCTCATGCCGGCCGGCTTGGCGGCATCCTGAGCCGGTTTCAGCGGCCCCGGCAACCCGGCGGCCCGAAGGCAATTGTCCCCCTGCCCGGCCCGAAGCTGTCATTTTGGACAAAAACTGCGTAAACCTGATAATTTTCCGCATAATATTTCTTATAATTTCAATTTACTGTTATTATACTTCTAAATTGTCTCGAAATTTGCCTAGCGCATAGGCGATATGCACATAATGAATGCAGAAATAGCAAGTGGAAGCCGCCTGTTCAACCCCGCTGCAATTGCTTACACTCGCTGCCATGATGATCCGGTTGCCGCTTTCGTCCAGCGCGTTCCGCCGCACTCTGGGGTGGGTGGCGGCGCTGGCTTTTCCGCTCAGCCTGCCCGCGGCCGCCGCGCCGGACGTGACCTCCACCTCTATTCTGCAACCGCTTGTCGGCTTTCTCAGCCTCTTCGCGCTGGCCCTGCTGATCATCGGCACGCTGCATTTCCGCACCGTTCTGCGCGGGCGGGCGGTGCAGCAGACGCTGCGGACCGTGCAACAGGTAGCGGACCGGCGGCAGGCGTTGATCGACGCGGCGCAAACGCCGCTCGCTCTCTTCGGCCCCGATACGCGGCTGCTGGAGAGCAATCACGCTTGGTCGGGCCTGACGCGCAGCAGTGACAGTTTCATCGAACAGGCGCGCGAACTGGCGATGCGCGCCCTGCGGCTCGATAGCGAGCAGGTGGAAACCGTTTCTCTGGTGCTGGGCGGGGCGGTGCACGCCTATTCTCTGCGGGCGCTCCCGTCGAAAGCCGGGGTTGCGGTCAGCGCGACCGATATGCGCCAGATCGAAAGCCTGATGGCGCAAGTCTCCCGCCTGATTTCGGCGCAAGACGATGTGCTGGACGCGGTGAATGCGCCTATCGTGATCTTCGGGCCGGAGCGGCGGATTAAGTTCTTCAACGCCCCCTTCGCCCGGCTGTTCCGGCTCGACGACGTTTGGCTGGCGCGCGAACCGACCCTGCAAGAGTTGATCGATATTCTGCGCGAAAAGCGCCAACTGCCGGAAGTGATCGACTTCGCCGCCTATAAGCGCGAACAATTGGCGCAGTTCCAATCGCTGGTCACCGCGAAGGAAGAGGTGCTGCATTTGCCGGATGGCCGCACGCTGTTCCAGCGCGTCGCCCCCCATCCCCTGGGCGGGCTGATTTATAGTTACGAGGATGCGACGGATCGCTTCGCTCTCGAACGCTCTTACAATACAGCCGTCGAAGTGCAGCTTGAAACCCTGAACAACCTTTCCGAAGGGGTGGCGTTTTTCGGCATCGACCGGCGCCTGCGGCTGCATAATCCGGCGTTCCGGCAAATCTGGGGCCTGAGCGAAGAGCAATTGGTCGGCGAACCCGCGCTGGAGGAGCTTCAGGCGGCGACCGTTCCTTGGGTCGAAGCCAATGGCCCGCAGGAGATTGACCCGCGCGACCCGACCCAGCGCCGCATCCGCACCAGCGTACTGCATTGGCGGGACGAGAAGGATATCGATTTCACCTCCGTCCCGCTGCCGGACGGGGCGACGCTCTATCTTTTCCTCGATATTACCGAGCGCAACCGCACGCAATCGGCCCTGCGCGAGCGCAATGAAGCGCTGGAAGCGGCGGACCGGCTGAAGACGGAGTTTATCGCCAACGTCTCCTACGAGTTGCGCACGCCGCTCAACTCCATCATCGGGTTTGCCGAAATCCTGTCGGAACAATATTTCGGCCCGTTGAACGCCCGGCAACTCGATTATAGCCGGGGGATTTTGGCGGATTCGCAGCGTTTGCTGACGCTCATCAACGATATCCTCGACCTTGCCACCATCGAAGCGGGCTATATGGCGCTGGAACGGGAGACGGTGGAACTGAATAGCCTGCTCGTTTCCACCCTCGCCCTGGTGCGCGAGCGGGCACAGGCGCGCGATATTAGCCTGACCCTCGAGTGTTCCGCCGATATCGGCACCGTCATCGGCGATAGTAAACGACTGCGCCAAGCGCTGTTCAACCTTCTGTCGAACGCCATCAAGTTCAGCCGCCCCGCCGATAAGGTGATGGTCAGCGCCAAGCGCGAAACCAATCAGGGCGTTACCATCCGCGTTGCCGATACCGGGCCGGGCATTCCGCCGGAAACCCTGCCGCGCGTCTTTGGGCGGTTCGAGCGGGCCGGGCGACAGGCTGGGGCGGGCCTCGGGCTATCGCTGGTGCGCAGCATCATTGAATTGCACGGCGGTGATATCGATATAACTTCATCGGGCGCCGGGACGGAGGTGCGCTGCTGGCTGCCGGAAGCGCCGTCGGAACTGTATTGGGCTTCTCCCAGCCTCTCAGAAACGGCTTCTTAAAGCTTTGCGGCTATAGAATAAGTAACCAGATGGCGAGTCGATAAGGTGCTTGCAAAGCATCGCTAAGCAAGCAACGGTAGGTCATGGCAAAACGTGCGATCATTTTGATGATGGATTCCTTTGGCATTGGCGCCGCGCCCGATGCCTGCCACTTCCAGGACCAGGGATCGAACACCCTGGGGCATATTGCGTCCTGGTCGCTGGCAAAGCGTGGGCGGCCGCTGACTCTGCCAAATCTCGAAGCCTTGGGCCTGGGTGCTGCCGCGCGCGAGGCCACGGGTTTTCTGCCCAGTGGGTTTTTACAGCAGGCCGATTTCACCGGTCTTTACGCCGCCGCCGCCGAACAATCGAAGGGCAAAGACACGCCGTCTGGCCATTGGGAATTGGCGGGGGTGCCGGTGCTGTTCGACTGGGGCTATTTCCCGAAGACCGTGCCAAGCTTTCCGGCGGCGCTGACCGACGCGCTCATCGCCGAAGCCGGGCTGCCCGGCATTCTCGGCAATTGCCACGCCTCGGGCACGGAGATTATCGCGGAACTGGGGGATGCGCATGTCGCCAGCGGCAAGCCCATCATTTACACCTCAGCCGATTCGGTACTGCAAATCGCCGCGCACGAGGAAAGCTTTGGTCTCGACCGGCTCTATACGCTCTGCAAGATCGCCCGCAAGCTGGTCGATGCTTATAATATCGGCCGCGTCATCGCCCGCCCCTTCACCGGGCGCAGCGGGGACTATCGCCGCACGCCGAACCGAAAGGATCTCGCCGTTCCGCCGCCCGCGCCGACGCTGCTGGATAAGCTGGTGGCGCGCGGCAGTCAGGTTCTAGCCGTCGGGAAGATCGGCGATATTTTCGCCCATCAAGGCATCAGCAGCGTGACGAAGGCGGACGATAACGCCGGATTGTTCGATGCCACCCTGGCCGCGCTCGACCGCGCCGGGGACGGCGACCTGATCTTCACCAATTTCGTCGATTTCGACCAATCCTTCGGCCATCGCCGCGACCCCGGCGGCTATGCCGATGCGCTGGAAGCCTTCGACGCCCGCCTGCCGGAGCTTCAGGCAAAACTTCAGCCGGGCGATCTGGCGCTGATTACCGCCGACCACGGCTGCGACCCCACGTGGATCGGCACTGATCATACGCGGGAGCAAGTGCCGCTGATCTTCTTCGGGCCTGGCCTTGCCACCGGCAACGGCGGGCGGCGCACCAGCTTTGCCGATGGTGGCCAGACGCTGGCCCATCACCTCGGCCTGCCGCCACTGGACGCCGGGCGTAGCTTGATCTGATGGGCGGAAAAAAAATAGTCGTGCTGGGTGATCCGACCGCGGTCGGGCGGCGAACCCAGGGTAATGACAAGCGTGCGCGCCCCTATGGCCCCTCGGGCCTGCCATTTTTTACCCGCCGACGCGGTTTCGGCCCGGGCGATGCGTGACGAGTCTGCCGCCGATTTTGCAACCCTGATGCGGCAGGTGGCCGACCACGGCGACCGGGCGGCCTTCGCCAGCCTCTTCGCCCATTTCGGCCCCCGCTTAAAATCTTACCTGCTGCGTCTCGGGTCGCCCGATGCCGAGGCGGAGGATTTATTGCAGGAGGTGATGGTCACGCTGTGGCGGAAAGCGGCGGATTTCGATCCGGCCCGCGCCTCCGTCAGCACGTGGCTGTTCACCATCGCCCGCAATAAGCGAATCGACCGGCTGCGCCGCGACCGCCATATCGATTGGGATGCCGACGATCCGGCGCTAACCCCCGACGCGGCCATCGATCCGGCCCCGCGCGCCGATGATGCTTATGGGCTTGCACAACAAAGCGAAAAACTGCGCGCCGCCCTGGCGCTCTTGCCGCCGGAACAAGCCAGCCTACTTCAGATGGCATATTGGGACGATCGATCGCACAGCGATATTGCGGCGGCGGAACAATTGCCGTTAGGAACCGTCAAATCGCGCATACGTCTGGCCTTGACCCGGCTGCGCGGTGTGCTGAAGGACAGTGAGTGATGCCGAGCTTCCACCCCCCCGAATCCATGCTGCTGGACTATGCCGCCGGGGCCCTGCCGGAAGCGGTTAGCCTAGTCATCGCCACCCATCTAACCTATTGCCCGGAGTGCCGGGCCGAGGTCCGCCGCCTTGAAGCGGTTGGCGGCGCCATGCTGGACAGCCTGCCACCGACCGAGGTTTCGAGCAGCTTGGACGCGGTTTTCGCCAAGATCGATGCACCGCAACCGCCGCCCGTGCCGGATCGGTTGGGCGGGGAAGCCTGGATGCCGCGCCCGCTGCGCCGCTCGCTCGCCGCCGTCCCCACCCCACGCGGCACGACCCTGCCGTGGAAGCGCGTCACCGGTGCCCTGTCGGAAATTCGCCTGCCGACCCCCGGCAGCACGCCCACCAGCCGCACGCGACTGATGCGCATCAAGGCCGGGCAGGCAATGCCCGAACATACCCACGGCGGCACCGAATTTGTGCTGGTGTTGAAGGGCGGGTTCAGCGACCAACTCGGCCATTTCCTCCCCGGCGATCTCGCGATCTCCACCGACGCGCATGTCCATACGCCAAAAGCCGACGACGACGGCGATTGCGTCTGCCTTGCCGTGGTGGACGGCACGCTGAAACTGACCGGCCCGCTGGGTTGGGTGATGAATAGGTTTATTCAGTTTTAGCGGGGGCTTACAGTCGTCCAGCGCTTGCAATTGGACGACAAAATGCCGATCCGCCCACTCACCTCCCTCCCTGCCGACAGCGACCTGTGCGCGCTAAGGTCTTCGGCTGATTTTTGGGATGCGTATAGCACCCCCTTGGGCGACATCAGCCTGACACCGCTGGCCATTGCCCAGCACACCTTCGGCAAAACGCCCGCCTGGGTGAACGCGCTGCTGCATCTGCGTGACCGTCTGATCGCACTGGTCGGTATCCGCACGGTGGGGGCAATGACCATTGATCCGAGTAAACCGCTTGCAGCCTACCGAGTTGGCGACAAGTTGGCGATCTTCAATATCTTTACTCTAAGCGATCGCGAGATTGTTCTGGGGATTAACGACACGCACCTTGATGTACGCGTCGCGCTTATCAAACCCGCCGACGCCCCGGGAACCTATGTAACGGCAACCGTCGTGAAGACCCATAATTGGCTCGGCAGGCTCTACATGGTGCCTGTTGCCCGAGTTCATCCGATTATCGTGAAGGCTATGATGCGCAAGGCGCGGTTATAGACCCGAGAAAAATCCCCACATCACATCCGTCGCGCGGATGGCTTGGCTCGGTGCTTCCCCCCGCGCCTTGGCGCCGCCGGGCCAGCTATGGCCGCCGTTTTCGGTGACGCAGAGCTGCACGGGCGCAGCGCCCTCCGACCGCGTGCAGGCGGCGCCCGAAAAGGTCAAGACCGGCTTAGCCACCCCTGCCCGATTGAGGCGCGTCCATTTTTCGATGGTTGCCGGAACCGACGTGAAATCGGTCACCAGATCGGCATTGACTGCGGCCGGTCCCCGCCCGCCCTTGAACAGCACATGATCGTCGTCGCGGGCGTGAATATGCAGCACCGCTACCGGGCGGGACGGCGCACAGGTTACAGTATTATCGGTTCCGGCCACCGCCATAATGCCGCGCAGCAGCTCGGGCGCCTCGCACGCCAGCCGATAGGCCATCATGCCGCCGTTTGATAGACCGATGGCGAACACCCGTTTCCGGTCAATCGACGCCTGGGCGGCGAACGTCTCGATCACTTGGCGCAAAAAGCCAACGTCATCGCTATTGCGGTCGCGCGCGGCGCCGCAGCAACGCCCGGCATTCCAGGTGGCGAATTTACCGAAGTGCAGGCGGCTATAGCCATTGGGAAAGGCAACCACAAACCCCGCCCGGTCGGCCTTGCTGATCAGACCGAAGAGATCGTCCCGCGCCATCCGCTCCATATCGCCGCCACCGCCGTGCAGGGCGATGACAAGCGGCAGCGCCGCCCCCTGTTTTGCGGCGGGCGGAACATGCAGCAGATAGGCCCGCTCCATCCCCTGAACGGTCAAGGCCCCGCGATAATCGCCCGGTCGGTCGAACCGTTCCGCAGCCTGGGCCGCCAGACTGACGCCCAGCGCAACCAGCAGCGCTACCCCCCACCGCCCCATGGCAGCCCCCGTTTGCTGTGACACCGGAGTGTGCCGACGCCGCGCCCCTCCGGCAACTGGGGGCTTTGCCGTTGGGGGCTTGCCTCCCCCGCGCGGCCCTGCCAGTCTGCGCCCCTATGAGCACCGCCGTCGATGCCGCCGTTGCGGCCCAGTATGAAGCCCTGCCCTATCCCCACCGCGACCCGCGCGACGAGCGCAAGCGGCTGATTATCGGCTCGCCCTCGCATCTTCAGGAGATCGAGGAAAAAGTGTTCGGCGGGCGCTGGCCCGACCGGCCCGTGCGCATTCTGATTGCGGGCGGCGGATCCGGCGATGCCGTAACCATGCTGGCGCAGCAATTGGCCTGGGCCGGACGGGCGGCGGCGATCACCTATCTCGATCCCTCCCACGCGGCGCGGGCGGTGGCCGAAGCGCGAATCGCCGCGCGCGGTCTCGATGCCCCCGGCCCGGTAACGGTGCGGTTTGAAACTGGCTCGTTGCTCGACCTGCCCTCCGCCGGGCACGCGCCCTTTGATTACATCGACTGTTGCGGCGTGCTGCATCATCTCGACGATCCCGATACCGGGCTTTCTGCCTTAACCCGCGTACTGGCCCCCCAGGGCGGCATTGGTCTGATGCTCTATGGTCATTACGGGCGGCGCGGCGTTTACGATGTGCAGGCCATTCTGCGCACCCTTGCCGCCGTTGGGTCACCGAAGGAGCGGGTGGCCCAAGCCAAGCGCGTGCTGAATCAACTGCCGCCGACCAATTGGCTGCGGCGCAATGGCGTGATCCGCGATCACCTCGACGGCGGCGACGCCGGGCTGTTTGATCTGCTGCTGCACGCCCGTGACCGGGCCTATACTGTGCCGGACTGGTTCGCCTTCGTCGCCCGCGCCGGGCTGCGCCATGCCGATTGGGTGGAACCGGCGCGCTACCGTTTAGCGACCTATGTGACCGATCCCGCTGTGCTCAAACGGGCGGAAGGCTTGTCCCCTGAAGCCGAAGCCGCCCTGGCCGAACAAATCGCCGGGAATCTGGCTCGCCACGCCGGGTATCTGGTCCGCGTCGATAACCCGGTGGCGCCGCCGCCGCCGGGCGATCCCGACGCTATTCCCGCTTATAAAGATATCGACCCGCAACGGCTGTTGGCGGCGATGGACCGGGGCGGACGCCTGACCGTGGGGCAGGAGGGGCTGGACATCGCCCTCGCCCTGCCGACCATCGCCCCCGCCCTGCTGCCGCGCATCGACGGGCAGAAGCCGTGGCGGGTTTTGCTGGCGGAGGTAAAGGCCCTGCGCAAAGACCTGACGGACGATACGCTCGCCCGCGCAGGCGAGCAGACCGCCCGGCTGCTCGGCGGAATCGGACGGCTAACGCAACGCTATCCGGCGCCTTGATCCGCTGAAACGCCCCGCTGGCCTTGCACCGGCTTCGCGCTGCCGCCTATTGTTGGGGGAGGATCAGCAGCAAACGGTGCACAGCGCGGTGGCGATACTCGGTTCAACCCAAAGGCGCCCCTTCCCTGCGCTGTTTCGCGGTCTCATTGGCATTTTCCTAGCGGCCTCGGTTCTTCTCCCCGCAGCCCCCCACGCCGCCGACCCGGTGCGCTTTTGCGTCGATCCCGACTGGCCGCCCTATGAGGTTATCGCCCGCAATGGCACCCACGAAGGCATAGCCGCCGACCTGCTGACGCTTGCGGCAAACCGGGCGGGCGTGACGCTCCAGCTCTTCCCAACGAAAGATTGGGACGACAGTATCGCCGCTTCGCAGCGCGGCGACTGCCAGATGCTCAGCTTCCTCAACCAAACGCCGAAGCGCGATGAATGGCTGATCTTCACCGAGCCGCTGTTTATCGATCCCAATGTCATCATCACGCGGGAAGAACATCCGTTCATCGCTGATCTTGCCGCAGAAACCGGCAAAACCATCGCGTTACCGCGCGGCACGTCCATCGAAGAACGGGTGCGCCGCGATTTCCCTGGCCTTGCCATCGTCACGACCGGCAGCGAGGCAGAAGCCTTCGCCTTGGTCTCGAACCGCAAGGCGGATTTGACCATCCGCTCGCTAACCGTCGCGGTTTACACGATCAAGAAGGAAGGCTGGTTCAACCTCAAGGTCTCCGGCCAAATCCCCGGCTATCAGAATGAACTGCGCGTCGGCGTGCGCAAGGACCGGCCCGACCTGCGCGATCAGTTGAACCAAGGTATTGCCACCCTGACCCCGCAGGAACGCCAGAGCATTACCAATCAGCACGTGTCGATCAACGTGCAAACGGCCATCGACTACCGGCTGTTGATCAATGTCGTCATCGGGTTTTCGGTGCTGCTGCTGTCGAACCTGATTTGGGCGATCAAACTGCGGCGGGTGAATAAGCAGTTGCTGCGCGCCTCGCAGACCGACCGGCTGACCGGGCTTTACAATCGCGCCGCCCTGGATGAACTGCTGAGCAAGGAAATCGAACGCTCCGAACGCTATGGCCGGACCCTATCGGTCGTCTTGATCGACCTAGATCAGTTCAAGCGCGTGAATGATGAACGCGGGCATCTTGTCGGCGACCGAGTGTTGATCGCCTTTGCCGATGTGCTGCGCGCGACGCTGCGCAATTACGATACGGCCGGCCGTTGGGGGGGCGAGGAGTTCCTGATCCTGTGCCCGGAAACCAATGCCGAGCAGGCGCGCGTTGTCGCGGAACGGATTTGCGCCGCAACCCGCGTTCACCCGTTCGAAACCGGTTGGCGCCAGACGGTCAGCGTTGGATTTGCCGAACTGCGCCCGCGCGATAGTATCGACACGCTGCTGCGCCGTGCCGATGAGGCGCTCTACCAAGCGAAAAACAGTGGGCGCGACCGGGTTTGCGGCAGCATCCCCAGCCCCGCCGCTGTCATTCTATAGCGGCCGCTTCAGCATCCGTGAACAGGCGGGATCGGGTTAGGAAGCGTTTCTCCCGCCCGTTTTCTAACGAAAACATTCCGCCGCGCCCCGGCACAACATCAATGATCAACTGGGTATGGCGCCAATAGTCGAACTGGGCGGCGCTCATATAGAACGGCGCGCCACCGATTTCCCCCAGCAGCACATCGGCATCGCCGATCATGAAATCGCTCACGGCGTAGCACATTGGCGATGAACCGTCACAGCAGCCGCCCGACTGGTGAAACAGCAGCGCGCCATAGTCACGGCGCAACTCGGCGATCAGATCCAGCGCCGCATCGGTTGCAATGACGCGGCGAGTATCGAGGTTGGACATAGCACCCCTCCGAAAGCCCCGTCCTCAAGTAGGCCAAAGGCCGATAGGACGAACTAAAAAAAGGGCGAGCCAAGCTCGCCCCAAGGTTGGGAGGCAAAACGCGTTCTTGCTCAGCAACAACCCTTTAAAGGGGGATTAGAAGAAGCCAAGCTTCTTCGGGCTGTAGCTGACCAGCAGGTTCTTGGTCTGCTGGTAATGATCGAGCATCATCTTATGGGTTTCGCGCCCAATGCCCGATTGCTTGTACCCACCGAAGGCCGCATGGGCCGGGTAGGCATGGTAGCAGTTGGTCCAGACGCGCCCGGCCTGGATAGCCCGGCCGAAGCGATAGGCCTTGCTGCCGTCGCGCGTCCACACCCCGGCCCCAAGGCCGTAAAGCGTATCATTGGCAACATGCAGCGCTTCGGCATCGTCTTTGAAGGTGGTAACGGAGACGACCGGGCCAAAGATTTCTTCTTGGAAAATCCGCATTTTATTATGACCGCGGAACACGGTCGGCTGCACGTAATAGCCGCCTGCAAGCTCGCCCGGCAGCAGGTTTCGCCCGCCCCCGGCCAGCACTTCCGCGCCTTCCTGACGACCGATGTCAATGTAGGACAGGATCTTTTCGAGCTGCTCGCCGGAAGCCTGCGCGCCGATCATCGTCGCTGGGTTCAGCGGATCACCTTGGATGACGGCGGCAACACGGGCCAGGGCCTTTTCCATGAACTTGTCGTAGATCTTCTCATGGACCAGCGCGCGGCTGGGGCAGGTGCAAACCTCGCCCTGATTGAGCGCGAACATGACGAAGCCTTCGATGGCCTTATCGAAGAAGTCATCGTCTTCCATTGCCACATCTTGGAAGAAGATATTCGGCGACTTACCGCCCAATTCCAGCGTCACCGGAATGAGGTTCTGGCTGGCGTACTGCATGATCAGCCGCCCAGTGGTGGTTTCCCCGGTGAAAGCGATCTTCGCAATGCGCGGGCTGGACGCGAGCGGCTTACCCGCTTCAAGACCAAAACCATTGACGATATTCAGTACGCCCGGCGGCAGAATATCGGCGATCAGTTCGGCCAGAACCAGGATGGAGGCCGGGGTCTGTTCGGCGGGCTTCAGCACGATGCAGTTCCCGGCGGCCAGCGCCGGAGCAACCTTCCAGGCCGCCATGAGGATCGGAAAATTCCACGGGATGATCTGGCCCACAACGCCCAGCGGCTCGTGGAAATGATAGGCGATCGTATCGTGATCGACCTCACCAATGCTGCCTTCCTGCGCCCGGATCGCCCCGGCGAAATAGCGGAAATGGTCAATCGCCAGCGGAATATCGGCCGCCGTGGTTTCGCGGATCGGCTTGCCGTTATCCCAGGTTTCGGCCCGGGCGAGCAGGTCGAGGTTCTGCTCCATCCGGTCGGCGATCCGGTTCAGGACCAACGCGCGTTCAGCAGCGCTGGCCCGGCCCCAGGCGTCTTTCGCCGCATGGGCTGCGTCGAGCGCCAGTTCGATATCTTCCTTTTGGGACCGGGCAACCTCGGTGATCTTCTTACCCGTGACCGGCGAGATATTATCGAAATATTGGCCCCCAACGGGCTTTACCCATTGGCCACCGATGAAATTCTGATACTGCGTCTTGAACGGTAGCTGGTTTTGCGCTGTCAGGGACTGCGGTGATTCCATGTTCATTTGATTTCCTCCCGGTTTTTAGTATGAACGCAACCGCATTAGCAGGGCGTGTGCCAACCAAGGGCGTCGCCTCGACAAAAAAGATCAACTCTTTGAGTTTATTTGAAATATTTCTTTGTCCTGACGGTATCGCCACGCCCCTGGACGCCGAAGCCTTTGCCGCGCTAAAGTTCCGCCATAATAAAAAGGGGCATCGCGCACCAGTGTTGCAGCCACACTGTTGCAAAATGCCCCAGGGAGGAAAGGCCATGCCGTCACCGTGTGCGACGCCGGGCCAGGGGGAGCCGGTGCAAACCGCCCGCCGCCGGTTTTTCGAAGAAGGCCACGCCCCCGACGGGCTGGTGGCCGCACCGATTCTACGCTCTTGGCAACGCTGTGCCGAACAAGGGCTTGAAGCCGCCCGCCGCCCGCCCGCCGAACCGATCGCCACACATCATCTGCGCGAGCATCACGACCGCGCCGATTTGCTGCGCCGCCTCGCGCGACCGGAGATCGAGACTCTTTATTCCGATGCCGCCAGCACCGAGAGTGTCGTCATCCTCGCCGATGCATCGGGACTTATTCTCGATCTGGTCGGTAGCCTCGATTTCGCCGACCGCGCCAGCCAAGTAGCCCTGCGCCCGGGTGTGAGTTGGAGCGAGGCGTCAATGGGCACCAATGCCATCGGCACCGCCTTCGTCGAAGGCCGCCCGATTGCCGTGCATGGCGCCGAACATTTCTTCGAACCCCACCGCATTCTCTCCTGCGCTGCCGCGCCGATTCTCGACCCGCGCGGGGCCTTGCTGGGGGTGCTCGACCTATCGGGACATGCCGCCGTTCGCCCACTCCACGCGCTCGGCCTGGTACGCCTAGCGGTGGAGCAGATCGAACATCGGCTGTTCGACCACGGCTTCGATCACTGCCTGATGCTGCGGTTCCATACGGATGCCGCCTTGCTGGGGACGGCGCAGGAAGGGGTTCTGGCCTTCGACGGCGAGACGCTGGTTGCCGCCAACCGCGCCGCCGTGCGCGCCCTGGGGTTGGACTGGCCGGGGCTGACGCGGCTGCGCTTGCCCGATCTTTTCCCGCAAGCCCGGTTAAGCGCCGATCCCACCGGCTGGCAGGCGGCGTCCGGCCTTGCCCTCGTCGGGCGGGCGGTGAAGCCGGTCACGCCGCAACGGTCGCGCCCTCTCGCGGCCCCGCCGAAACCCGCCGCCGATCCTGGCCCGCTGCTGAGCGCCGATGTGCAGGCCGATGCCGCCCGCGCCGTGCGCCTGCTCGCCGTCGGCATTCCGGTGCTGGTGCAGGGGGAAACCGGCGCGGGGAAGGAAGTGTTTGCCCGCCGGGTTCACGGCGAAAGCGACCGGGCGGATCGGCCCTTTGTTGCCGTCAACTGCGCCGCCCTGCCGGAAACCCTGATCGAGTCGGAACTCTTCGGATATGAGGAGGGGGCCTTTACCGGCGCCCGCCGCAAGGGCCATCGCGGCCTGCTGCGGCAAGCGGACGGCGGCGTGTTGTTCCTCGATGAAATCGGCGATATGCCGCTGGTCCTGCAAGCCCGGCTGCTGCGCGTACTGCAAGACCGGGCCGTGCAGCCTCTGGGAGGCGATACACCGATCCCAATCGATTTCGCCCTGATCTGCGCGACCCATCGCCCGCTGGCGGCGTTGGTGGCAGAAGGGCGGTTTCGCCAGGATCTGTTTTTCCGCATTGCCCAATACACCGTCGATTTACCGCCCCTGCGCCGCCTGCCCGACCGGGCCGGGCTTGTCCGTGATCTCTGGCACCGGTTGCAGAGCGCCCCGCGCGTCGAGCTGGCACCGGAAACCGCCGCCTGCCTTGCCGCTTACGACTGGCCGGGGAATTATCGCCAGCTTTTGGGCGTTTTGCGCGCCCTGCTGGCGCTTGCGGAACCTGGCGGAAGGGTTCAACCGGGTGACCTCCCCGCCTTCCTGCGCCCCAACGCAGCAGCGACACTGGACGCTGCGGAGGCCCCCTCCCTCGCCACCATCACCGATGGCGCGATCCGGGCGGCGTTGGACGCCGCCGGGGGTAACCGGTCGCGCGCAGCGCAGGCCTTGGGCATCGACCGCAGCACGCTCTATCGCCGGTTACGGCGCGGGGGATAACAAAAAACCCCGCCGACCTTGGGAGGGCGGCGGGGTTCGAAAGGCGTGTGATCGGCAGGCTTATTGAGCCGCCGCACCCTTTTCCTTACGCGGCGTGGTCTTTTCGGCAATACGAGCCGACTTGCCGCGACGATCACGCAGGTAGTAGAGCTTCGCGCGGCGCACGGCCCCGCGACGCACAACTTCGATCCCGGCGAGACGCGGCGAGTAGAGCGGGAACACGCGCTCAACACCTTCGCCGTAGGAAATCTTCCGCACGGTGAAGTTGGAGTTGATGCCGGAGTTCTTGCGGGCGATGACCACGCCTTCATAGGCCTGGACGCGCTCGCGCGTGCCTTCGATAACCTTCACCTTCACACGAACGGTATCGCCGGGGGCAAAAACCGGAATCGGGTTTTCGGCGGTGAGCTTCGCGATCTGCTCTTGCTCGAGAGTCTGAATGATATTCACGTCGTCTTCCTTTCAGTTCGAGAGAAGCCGTCGGCTTTGGACCGGGGCTTATCGAAAAAACGGCCAGAAGCTACCTTTTGGCCGGGGCTGTGCGGGCCTGATAGGCCTGCATCAGATCGGGTCGGCGGGCGCGCGTTACGGCTTCGGCTTCCGCCAAACGCCAGCGCGCGATTTCCGCATGATTGCCAGACAGCAGCACTGGGGGAACCCCCCGCCCGTCCCATTCGGCGGGGCGGGTATAGTGCGGATACTCCAGCAAACCGTGCGAAAAACTCTCTTCCACCGTCGTAGTCTCATTGCCCATCACGCCCGGCAATAGGCGGATACAGGCATCGAGGAGCACCAGGGCCGCAGGCTCGCCGCCCGACAGCACATAATCCCCCACCGAAATCTCTTCCATACCCCAGGCGTCCAGCACCCGCTGATCGACGCCTTCGTAGCGCCCGCACAGCAGCACCGGCCCAGGGCCTTCGGCCAACTCGATCACCCGCGCCTGCGTCAGCGGTGTGCCGCGCGGCGAGAGGTAGATCACTGGCCGGTCGCCGCCGGGCACTGTCACCGAACGCAAGGCCCGGTCCAACACATCCGCCCGCAATACAAGGCCCGCGCCGCCACCGAAGGGCGAATCATCGACCGACGCATGCTTATCCGTGGCAAAGTCGCGGATCTGCACCGCCTCCAACCGCACCTTACCCGCTGCCAGTGCCTTCCCGGCCAGAGAATAGCCCAGCATGCCGGGAAACATCTCTGGAAACAGCGTCAGCACTGTTGCCGACCAGGGTGCAGCGGTCACGCCGCATCCTCGGCATCGGGTTCAGCACGATCGCGCCCCGGCTCCCCGGCCACTTCGACCGGCAGCCGGACGGTCAAGCGCCGTTCGGTGATCGACACCGTGGGCACAACGGCCTTGGTGAACGGCAGCAACAGGCTTCCGCGCGCGCCGCCCGCCACATCCAGCACATCGCCCGCGCCGAAATCATGCACGGCCCGCACGAGGCCGAGAGTTTCCCCCTCCTCCGTCACGCAGGCACAGCCGATGAGGTCGGCGTGGTAAAAGTCTTCCTCGCCCTCAAGCTGCGGCAGGGCCGCCCGATCCACATAGACGCGCAAACCGTTGAGGGCCTGAGCGGCATCGCGATCCGCCACCCCATCGACCTTCAGGACGAGAACATCGCCCTTGGCGCCTTTGGGAGCCTGCCCGCCCGAAGCGAGCCGCAGTTCCCGCCCCTGCTCGTCGAACAAGGGGCGGTAGCGCAGAATATCTTTCGGGTCTGCCGTGAAGCTTTGCAGCCGCACAAGCCCGCGCACCCCTTGCGCCCCGGCGAACCGGCCAACGCAAAGACGCGAAGCAGTGTCAGACGGCGACGTCATCGGCAAATCCCGTCAGACTTACTCGGCTGCAGCGGCAGCCGCAGCAGCGGCCTTAGCGCGTTCCTGGGCCTTCTTCTTCGGCGCCGACTTGGTCGGGGTTTCGCGATAGGTGCGGGCTTCGATCAGACCGGCCTTGCCGAGGAAACGAGCAACGCGATCGGTCGGCTGGGCGCCCACCGACAGCCAATGCTTAATACGCTCTTCGTTGAGCGTCAGGCGTTCCGGATGATCCTGAGCGACCATCGGATTGTAAGCGCCGACCTTTTCGAGGAAACGACCATCGCGCGGCGAGGTCGCTTCAGCGATGACGATGCGATAATACGGACGCTTCTTCGCACCACCACGGGTCAGACGGATCTTCAGAGCCATTTTAGTAACTTCCTTCAGGGTTTACACAGTCAAACACACAAGTTCCGCCACTCAGTCCGTTTCCGGCGAATGGCAAACCGCTTCTAGCCGCCAGCCGTCGGGATCGACGACGAAGGCGCCATAGTAATTGGCGTGGTAATGGGGGCGCAGACCCGGCGCACCGTTATCGTCTGCCCCCATACGCAAAGCCGTATCATAGAAACTATCAACCGCCGCCCGGCTGGGCGCGCGGAAACAAAGGTGCAGCCCCGGCCCGCTGCCGAGCGAGCGGCCCTGGCCTTGGGTATCCGGCTGATGGGCATCGCCGATCCAGAAAAAGGGAGCGGGAGCGCCTGGTGCGCCATAGCCCGCAACCTTCTGGTCAGGAAACGCCATCAACGCCTTCAGCCCCAAGGCGGCCAGCACCGTATCGTAAAAGCGGCGGGCAGCGGCATAATCCGAAACGCCGATGGAGACGTGATCCATCATCGCGGAAAGCCCCCCTTGCCCATCATGTTCTGAAGCTGGGGCATCATTTTGGCGAGCTTGCCGGATTTGCCCATCGCCTGAACCTGCTTCATCATTTTTTGCATATCGCCGAACTGCTTGATCAGCCGGTTCACGTCGGCAACATCGGTGCCGGAACCTTTGGCGATGCGCACGCGGCGCTTGGCGTTCAACAGTTTAGGATCGCGCCGTTCAGCCTTGGTCATCGACAGAATGATCGCTTCCTGGCGCTTCAGCATGCCATCGTCGATCTTGGCTTCCGACATCTGCTTCTTGACCTTGGCGATGCCGGGCAGCATGCCCATCAGCCCACCCATGCCGCCCATCTTCTTGAGCTGGCGAAGCTGGGAGAGGAAATCGTCGAGGTCGAAAGTCCCCTTCTGCATCTTGGCGGCGAGCTTTTCCGCCTCCGCCTGGTCGATGGTCGCGGCTGCCTTTTCGACAAGGCTAACGACATCGCCCATCCCCAGGATGCGCCCGGCGATCCGGTCCGGGTGGAAATCTTCCAGCGCATCCATCTTCTCGCCGGTGCCGAGCAGCTTGATCGGCTTACCAGTGATGGAGCGCATGGCCAGCGCCGCGCCGCCGCGCGCATCGCCGTCGATCCGGGTGAGCACAATGCCGGTCAGGCCGACGCGCTCGTTGAAAATGCGCGCCGTATTCACCGCGTCCTGGCCGGTCATCGCATCGGCGACCAGCAGCGTTTCCGCCGGGTGGGTCGCGTCGCGCACCGCTTCCACTTCGGCCATCAGCGCGTCGTCGATGGCGAGACGGCCCGCCGTATCGAGCATCAGCACGTCATAGCCTTCGGTCTTGGCGACCATCAGCGCGCGCTTGGCGATCTCGACCGGCGGCTGGCCGGGAACGATGGGCAGGGTTGCGACCGAGACCTGCCGCCCCAGCACGGCCAACTGCTCTTGCGCCGCCGGGCGGGCAACGTCGAGGGAGGCCATGAGAATTTTCTTACGGTCGCGGTCGCTCAGGCGTTTGGCGATCTTGGCGGTCGAGGTGGTTTTCCCCGAGCCTTGCAGACCAACCATCATCACGACAACCGGGGCCGCTGCCACCAGATCGAGCGTTTGGACCGTGCCGCCCAGCAGTTCGACCAAGTGATCGTGAACGATCTTCACCACCATCTGACCGGGGGTGATCGACTTGATCACCTCCGCCCCAACGGCGCGTTCCTTGACCGAATTGATGAAATCTTTGACGACGGGCAGGGCGACATCGGCTTCGAGCAGCGCGATGCGCACTTCGCGCAGGGCTTCCGAGACATCGGACTCCGAGAGGGCACCGCGCTTTTTCAGGCGGTCGAAAACCTCTCCTAACCGATTGCTCAAGCCTTCGAACATGCGCGTTCCGAACCCGTTTACACAAAACAAAAAGCGCCGGTGCGCGACACTCGCGGACCGGCGGAGGATCTTCCCTTGTGGAAAACCCCGCGATAAGGTGCGTGGCTATAGCGCCTTTGCGCGCTCGAGTCAAACCGGGAGTCCGCGTGACCAGCCCTGCTTCCGCCGCTAACGGCCCGTCCCCGATGCCCGAGGACGCGGATGATCGCCAAGAACTATTCGCGACCCTGCTCGACGGTAGCAATCAGGCTATTCTGATTCACGACCGGCTTCAGCCGCTCTACGCCAACCGCCGCTTTGCCAAACTGCTGGGCTTTGAAACGCCGGAGGAGGTGATCGCCCTCGGTTGGCTTGAGGATCTGATCCCGATTCAGCGCCTAGTGCGGGCCTTTGTGGTGTGGGCGCGCGTCCTGGAGAGCGGCCAGCCGGTCAGCCTAACCGACGTGCGCGGCCTTAACCGGCAGGGCGGGGAATTCTACGTCGATATCCACACCCGCCCGATCCAGTGGCAGGGGCGGACGGTCATCTTCTCCAGCCTCATCGACGTAACCGCCCGCGCCCGCGCAAAGCGGGAGTTGGAGCGAAACTATCTGCGCTACCGCCAGTTAGCCGAATCTGCCCACGATGTTTTCTGGGATATGACGCCGGATGGCCGCTTGAGCCAGGTCGAAGGCGGCGACGATCTGGGCCATGCCTTCAGCCTCATGCTGGGCGACCGCTGGGTGAACCATGTCCCGCTCGACGCGCGGGGCGATACCGCCGTCCATGCGGTGGAAGCGGCGCTGGCCACGGCCCGGCCCTTCCGGAATCTGACCCTGCCCTTCGACCTGGGCCCGCTCGGGCGGCGGCTCATCGAGATGAACGGGGTGCCGGTGCGCGACGAGGCCGATAAGCTGATAGGTTTCCGCGGCACCTTCCGCGATGAAACCGGCGCCGAACAAGCCCGCCGCGAGGGGGAGCTTCAGCGCAATCTCGCCGCGCTCGGGCGGGTCGCAGGGGGCGTTGCCCACGAGATCAACAATCTGCTGCAACCGATCCTGACCTTTTCCCGCCTCGCCGCCGAACGGGCGGACAATGACCGCGACCGCGAGGCGATGGAAACCGTACTGGCCAGCGCCCGGCAAGCGCGCGACATCGTGCGCACCGTTCTGGAATTCGCCCGCCCGCGCAATCTCGGCGGTATCGGCATCATCGCCGACCCGGTCACGGTCATCGACAAAGAAGCCCGCGTCGCCGCCGATTTGGCGCCGGGGATGAAGTTAACCCTCGCCCATACCCCGGCGGGCAACCGCCCCATCGTCGGCACCCGCGCCGAACTGGGGCAGATTATCGCCAATCTGATCAAAAACGCCCGCGAGGCGATGGAGGACGGCGGGGAAGTGGCCGTCACCACCGCCCCGGCCCCCGATGACAGCGCGCTGGAACTCTGTATTGCCGATACCGGCCCCGGGATGAGCGAAACCACCTGCGCGCGGATTTTCGAGCCGTTTTTTACGACCAAGGAATTCGGGAAAGGCACTGGCCTTGGCCTCTCCATCGTCTACGGCATCATCCGGCGCTGGGGTGGCACCATCCGCTGCGAAAGCAGCCTGGGGGCGGGCACGCGCTTTATCCTGACCCTGCCCTACACGCCTGAGACATCTTAGGGGCAGCCCCGGGCGCATTTGCGCGCCCCCCGATAAAAGGGCATACTGCGCCCCGGCAACCGCAGAATAGCGGTTTGATCCGAAAGGATATTTCCTATGCGCAGGCAGGGCGTCGTCCAACTGGGGCTGTTGGGGCTAAGTCTCTGGGCAGGGGGGGCCAGTATCACCCCGCAGGCCCGCGCCGCTAGCTTCGACTGCGCCAAGGCAAAAGCCGCCATCGAAGTGCTGATCTGCACGACCCCTGCCCTCAATGCCCTCGATGATCGGTTGAAGCTGGCGCTGGATGCGGCAGTGAAACAGGCCGGTGACGGGCGCGCGGCCCTGCTGGCCGATCATCGGCGCTGGCTGGCGGAAACGCCGGGGGCTTGTGGCTTGATCCGCCCCCCGGCAGGCGACCCGGTGTTGGCCTGCCTGATGCAAGCCTACGAAAAACAGATCGCTGCCCTGAAAGCGGCCGCCGCGCCGCAACCCTCGACACCGCCCAGCCAGCCGCACCCCGGCCCAGCGGTCGCCGTTGACCCGGCCCAGCTTCCCGCAACCGGGCGGCAGACCAGCTATCTAAGCCTCGACGCCCCCGCCTGGGTGACGGTGAAAACCGAGAGCGCCACCGGCGTTGCCCTAAAACTCGTCGATATGATCGCCGGGCCGCTCGGCGAGGCGGGTGAGGCCGGCCAGCGCGACGGGCGCATCGATGCACTGCTGGATCGCGGGCGCTATAAGCTGATCCTGACCGGCGCCGATAAGACCGATGGGCATGTCACCGTTACCGCCCGCAGCGCGACGGAACTGCACGCCCCCGCCCTGCCGCTGGCCCAAGCGCCGGGCGAGACGCTCGCGACGACCCTGGAGGACGGGCAGCAGCGTTCGTATTGGGTCACGGTTGGGGCCGACCCGGTGGCGATCCTGGCGACGGGCCGCGCGCTTGCCGACCTGCGGCTGTGGCGCGACGGAACGGAGCTAGCACCGCTTACGCCCGAAACGCGCGTGACGGACGCTGCCCCCGGTCGGCCTCAACGGGTGCTGACGCTGGCGGGCAGCCTGCCACCGGGGCGCTATAAGCTCACCCTATACGGCGGCGCGCCGCTGCGCTGGACCGAGGACGCGACCGAGATGCCCACCGCCCTGCGCCTTGCGCCACAGCGCTTAACCACCTTGGAGTATCGCACCGGAACCATCGGCCCGACGGGCATCGAGCAGGCAATCGTGCCCGCCACGGTCGATTACGCCCGCGTCGAACTGCCATCGGTCGCCCCCGTGCGTCTCGCGGCGCGCGGTCTCTCCTCCCCCCGGGGGACCGGCTTTGCCGAAATTACCCGGCTGAACCGCCGCCCGATTGCCGCGATGGGCTTCGCCGCCGACGCCAAAGGCACGCTGATCACCTTGGAAGGGGCGCCCGGGCAGGCCTTCACCCTGACCAGCTTCCCGCGCGTCACCACCGAAGAAACCCGGCTACCGAGTGCCAAAGCCGCCCATCTCGTCACCCTGCTGGATGCCGCACCGGGCAGTGGCGGCTTTCCCCTGACGGCCTATGTCGGTGATTACGATAAACTCTTAGCGACCGCCGCCCTGCGCCTCGGTTCTACCGATGGGGTACGGAGCAGTCTGACGCTCGATGGGCGCGAAACGCTGTATGTGCAGATTACCGAGGCCGGGCGCTATCGGCTGAAAACCCAGGGCGTGCCGCATTTTTGGTCGCTTTATCCGGCGGGCAGCTACGAGGCGGTGCCGAATAGCCCCTCCGGCGCGTTCGATCTCGATGCGGGCCTCTACCGCCTGTCGCTGCGCCCTAGTTCGGCCAAAACCGGCCCGGTGGAGGTGATTTTGACGGGGGAAGCGGCGACCGACACCCCCGCCGCCCCGCCCGCTCGCCGCCTGCTATCGATGCTGGTGCCGGAACCGCCGAATGCCAGCTACAATTACCCGCTGATCATGGTGCCGGAGCGGGCCAGCGCCCCATCGGGGATGGCAGTCTATCCGCTGCCGTTGAAACTGACCGCCGCCGCGCCCGTGTTGCTCGGCCTCGCCCCCGACCAGAGTTTCGACCTGCCGCTAGCCCCCGCAACGGCGGGCACCCTCAGTGTTAACGACGAGGTGGGCAAGCCGCTGCCCTTCCAACTCGACGGTAAACCGGCCACCGGCAAAGCGGCGCTGACCGCTGGGGCGCATAAGCTGACCGTTAAGAATGCGGACAGTGCGCCGCTGGGCCTGCGGGTCGCGCTTGAAACCCGCGCCGCCACGCCGCCGCCCCCGTCCGGCGGCGCAGAACCGCCACCCCCCGCCTATCCGCGCCTGACGGCGGGTCAAACCTATGCGCTCGATCTGTCAGGAACCGACCCGCGCCGGTTTGATCTGCTGGTGGAGGAGGCGGGCCTCTACCGCATCGAAACCCAGGGGCGGCTTGCCGTGCAGGCGGGGATACGCACGCTTCTCCTGCCGCACCTCGCCCGCGCGGCCGAAAATGGCCCCGGCCATAATGCCGTGCTGGAACCCTATCTGCGCGCCGGGCGCTATCAGGTCGATCTCACCGCCTTGCGCAAAACCCAGGGCCGCGTCGGCCTGTCGCTAAGCCGCGCGCCGCTGGCCGAAAGCCCGCCCTTGCGGATCGACACGCCCGCTCGCGTCGCCCTGGCGCGCGGGGCCGGGGCGATCCTGCCGTTTACGGTTGCGAAACGCGGCCCCTACGATCTTCAGGTGCTGAGCTTGGCCGATCCCATCGCCTTCCGCCTGGAAGATACGGACGGTTGGCCGCTCCTCCCCCTCAGCCAAGAAACCGAACCTTTCGGCGCGGCAGGGCGCTTGCTGACCGTCGCGCTGGAGGCGGGGGACTATCGCCTCGTCCTTCTGCCGCCCGCCCTGCCCGCCCGCGCCGTTGTTCGCCTGACGCCGCCGACGGAGGCACCACCCGCGCCGCAAGGGCATGGGCCGCACCCGCTAACGCTGAATACTGCACAAGATTTCCGTTGGCTCGAACCCGCCCAACCCGACGCGCCGCGCACCCCCGATCAATGGGACTTCGCCCTGCCCGGCCCGACGCGCCTGACCCTGACGCTGACCGAGGGCATGGTCGGCGACCTGCTGTACGAGGACGGCGGCACTTATAAGAGCGTCGGCCAAATCAGCGCTGCCCGGCCCTTCACGGCCACGGTCGCGGGGGGGCGCTACCGGCTGGCGGTCACCGCGCTCGCCCGTAACAATCGCCTGGGCTACCGGTTGACCAGCGCGACCGAGGAAATTCTACCCGATCAGCCGCGCCGGGTGCCGCTGCCGACCCGCCAGAGCTTTAGCCTGGCGACGCCGCAAACGGTCCGCCTTACCTCCTACGGCACCCAGGACGTGCGGGCGACCCTGCGCGATGCCGAGGGGCGGATCGTGGCGGAGGCTGATGACCGGCTGAACGATTGGAACTTCGTGCTGGTCCGCGCCCTGCCCGCCGGGCGCTATACGCTCAGCGTCGATGCCGTCACCCCGCCGCCTGCCGGGGTCGATCCCGCCACCGTACCAGAGGAAAACTATTCGGCTGACCCTGAAACGGCCGAGGAGGAAGAAACCGCCGACGCCACCCCCGAGATGCCCGATGCGGCGCCCGCGCTCGACCCCAGCCTCTCCCCCCTCGCACACTTAGCCGCCGGGGCGGTGGAACTCACGCTCAGCCCTTTACCGGAAACGCCGCTGGCGCCCTTGACCCTCACCAGCGGGCAAAGCCACAGCATCCCCGTGGGCGGGGCGCAAACCCTGCTGCCGCTCACGCTCGGCCCGACGGCACTGCGGATCGACGCGGCACCGGGGCCAGAACTGCTGCTTAGCCTTGAACGGCAGGCGGCGGCAGACGGGCCGTGGGAAACGCTGGACCAGGCCAGCGGCTCCGCGCCGTCCCTCGCCCTGCTGCCTGCGGCGGGGGGCGCCTATCGGCTTCGGATCGTCGCCCTCAGCGGGGGCGATACCCCTGGGCACCGTGTCACGCTACGCGCGCTCGATCTACCCGCTCAGGCGATGGGGGACGGGCTGCGCTTCACCGCGCTCGATGGGCTGCCGCTGGCCGTCGCCCGCCTGCGCGCACCGGGAGCCCCAGCGCTCGACCTTGGACCGCTGCCGAGCGGGCTGACCGCCCTGTCCGGCGCCGATGGGATTGCGCACCCAGTGCCTGCTTCGGTGCTCCTGCCTGCTGGGGAAGACCTATGGCTGTTCCGCCCCAGCCCTGAAACGATGCCGCTAACCGTCAAACCGCTCACCCTGGCCGGGGATGAACCGCTGGTGCTGCGCCCGACCGGGCCGGTTACGCTGACGGCGGGGGCCGTGCCCGAGGGGAAAGTGACGCTGTGGCACGCCGAGGCGCCGCAAGGGCAACCGCTGCTTGCTTTGGGGGGTGCAGCGGGCCTATCCCCTGGGAGCGCGTTGGCGACGGGACCGGCGGCGCAGGTGCGCCTGACCGCCCTCGGTTCCCAACCGATGCCGCTGGTCACGCTCACCCGGCATCTTCTTGATAAACCCATACAGATGGACGGCAAAGCCGCCGCCCTGAGCCCCCCGCTCCCCGCGCGGGGGAGCCTCGACCTCACCCTCGCCAGCGGCCCGAAGCGGTTGATGCTCGACCTGCCCGCGGGCGTGG
This sequence comes from Elstera cyanobacteriorum, assembly GCF_002251735.1. Classification (NCBI taxonomy): domain Bacteria; kingdom Pseudomonadati; phylum Pseudomonadota; class Alphaproteobacteria; order Rhodospirillales; family Rhodospirillaceae; genus Elstera; species Elstera cyanobacteriorum. The sequence continues at coordinate 487,420 of NZ_NOXS01000035.1, forward strand.
CAGCGGAGCTGGACGGGCTGCCGCTGATGGGCCGTACCGGCGCGCCCACCGCCTATCAGCTTGAAACCAAGGCCGACCGGCTGCGGCTCTATAACCTCGGGACGACCCCGGCCCAGGCGGCGCTGCGGCAGCTTCCCGTGCCCGACCTGCGCCTGACGGTGACGGCACAGCAGAGCTTCAAACGCTTCCTACCGGCCGCCGGAACTTTGGTGCTGACGGTTGAGGCAGCCCCTGGCCAATCCTTGCGGATCGAAGGGGCTACCGCTGTTTGGCAGGGGGCGAATGGACAGGTGTTGCGCGGATCGCGCCTTCCAGTAGCGGGTCCGGGAGTGCTGACCCTCGATCATCCTGACGGGCTGGTCGCCGTTTGGCTCGACGGGCCGGGGGCGAGCCTATGGCCTGACACCGCCGCCCAAACCCTTACCCTGCCGAAAAGCCTGCCCCTCAGTGGCCCGGCCCAAGCCTTCAAACTCACCCTGGCCGAGCCAGGCTTGCTGCACATCCGCAGTACGGCGCCGGTGATCGCGGGCCTGCGCAGTGGTGAGGGGGCGGAAAGCGTGCGCCTGTTCCCGACCGGCGCCGACTGGTATCGCTATCTGCCGCCAGGGCCGGTCGATCTGCATCTGGCCGCGGCCCAAGATGGCGGATTGAGCGGTAGCCTCGATCTGACCGTCAGCCCGGTGACGCCCCTTCCAGACGGTCTCTCCGCCCCGGTGCCGTTGGCGGCGGGGGAAAGCCGGGCCTTTGCTTTCACCGTGCCGCGCGCCGGGAAAATCGGCGTCGGCGTTAAGGCGCTGCGCGATCCCGCCGCCGTCCGGCTGCTCGACGCCAAGGGCACGCTGATCGGCACGGGGTTGGTGCAGTACCGCAGCCTGCCCCCCGGGGCCTATGTGCTGGAGGTCGAGGCGCCCGCCGACGCGGCCCTGAGCGTCCAAGCCGCCGTCGTCGGGATCGCCCTGCCCGACCGGGGGCCACCGCCGGACGTGCGGCAAGCCTATCTTGATCTTGTGGGCCTGCGCCCCACCGCGCCTTGACCGTTTGAAGGATCGCCCGATGCGCTGGCTCCTCCCCGCTCTTCTGCTCTGCACCGCTGCCGTGGCGCAAACGCCGCCGGTGGTGCTCGACCCGCCGAAACTGGCGCCCACCGTGCCGCTCGATCAGGCCCGCCGCGCCGATGGCGCCGTGCTGGTGCCCGACCGGTTTCTGCGGCGCTGGGATTCGCTGACCCTGTTCCTCAATCAAGACGTCGGCCCAGCCCAGCCCGCGCCGGAGGATCAGCCGGGGCGGATCGTCACGCTCGACCCGCCGCAGCCGGGAAGCTGGCTGTGGATCAATCCACGCACGCTGCACTTCAAGCCCGCCGAACCCTGGCCTGCGGCGGGGGAGGTCACCGTCAGCCTGGGTGCCCGACGCGAGCGGTTGACCGTGCTGATGCCCGCCCCGGTTAGCAGTCAGCCCGCCGATGGGGTGACGCAGGTCGCCAGCCCGCGCGAGGTTATTCTGAGTTTCGCCGATCCGGTCGATCCCGCCCTCTTGGCGCGGTTGCTGACCGTGGAGATCCGCCCGCTGCCGGGGCTGGACGCCGCCCAGGGCCGCAGCCTGACCGCCCAGGATTTCACCATCAAGCCGCTCGACCGCAGCCGCGACGGCACCGCCGATTACGCCCTTCAGTTCCGCGCCCCCATCGAAGACGGCGCCAAAGTCATCGTTCGGCTACGGCAGGCGCTGGACAGCGGCCTTGATGCCCCCGTCAGCAGTCTGAACTTTTCGACCGCCCAGCCCTTCCGCGCGACCGGCCTTGCCTGCGGGCGCGGTTACGATGGCGCGGCGGGGGATGACGCCCTCGCGTGCCAACCGACCCGCTACCGCGAGACGGAAGCGGGACCGATTAGCCCCGCCCTGCGCCTCAGTTTTTCGGCCCCGCTCCCGGCGCTCGACCCGGTGCAGACAGCGAATTTGCTGCGCCTCTCCCCGCCCGTAGACGGGCTGACCGCCGTACCGGATGGGCCGAACGCCCTGCTGCTGCGCGGCGCCTTTCGGCCCGATACGCTTTATGATCTCCACCTGGGCGATGCCGGGGTGACGGATACCGACGGCCGCCCGCTCGATCTCGCCGGTCTCACCCGCTGGCGGGTGTTTTTCAGCCCGGAACGGCCCGTCCTTGCTTGGGAAAAATCCCAAGGCATCGCCGAACGGTTAGGGCCGCAGATGGTGCCGATCCGGGCGCGCGGGGTGGAGAAAGTCGATCTGCGCATTCACCCCATCGATCCGCTGGCGCGCAGCTTCTGGCCCTTCCCCAATGGCCCCGTTGAGATTGACGAGACGGTCGAACCGCCGCTCGACGGGCTGGCCCCGGCCGCCCACCGGGAGGTAACGCCGATCACCGCCGAGCACTTGGCCGCCCGGCTCTCCGCGCTCGGCACGCCGTCAATTTCTGAAATCATCCCCCTGCCGGGCAAGCGTGGCGGCGGTCTGGCCCGCCTGGGCATCGACCTTCAGCCCTATCTGGCGCGGATTGCTGGACCGGAGCGCCCCGGCACCTATCTGGTCGGCTTGCGCCGCACCGATGGGCCGGGGGTGCGTAGTTGGATGCGCCTTCAGGTGACGGATCTTTCGCTGTCGGCGGTGGAGGAAGCAGGGGCCGTCCGGTTCTTCGTCACCTCCCTCGCCACCGCCCAACCGGTCGCCGGGGCGCGGGTGCGGCTGGAGGGGGGCGAGGGCCGTCAAGAGCAAGCCTATCTTGACGCCACAACTGATACCTTGGGCGCCGTCACTTGGCGGGCGCCGGGCGGTAAAACCCGGCCCTGGTATCGGCTGACCGTCACCAAGGGGGAAGACCGGCTGGTGCTGCACCCCGGCCTCGTGCTGCCGCGCTATGCGGGTCAAACGTGGAATAACACCGTCTCAGGCTGGCTCGATTGGACCCTGCAACCGCTGGAGCCGCGCCAAGAAAAGCCGCGCGTGCTCTGCCATATCTTCACCGAACGCCCGATCTATCGCCCGGAAGACCCGGTGCAAGTGAAGGGCTTCGTGCGCAGCTACCTCGGCGGGGCCCATCGCTTTGCCACGGGCGGCGGCACGCTGGTGATCCAAGGCCCGAATGACGAGGAGTGGCGCGTCCCGGTCACGCTCAGCGACACGGGCAGCTTTCATTACGCCTTTGCCGAAAAGACCGTGGCGACGGGCGAGTATAGCGCCGTCTTCGAAAGCGCGGGTAAGGCACCGGAGAGCTGCGGGCGGATGACCTTTAAGAAAGACGCCTACCGCCTACCGACTTTCGAAGTGCTGCTGAACGGCCCGCAGCGCGCCCCGCTGGACGAAGCCTTCGGCGTCGATCTTACCGCGCGCTATTTCGCGGGCGGGCTGGTCGCTGATCGGCCTATTACTTGGCGCGTAACTCAGGCCCCCATAGCCTGGACGCCGCCCGACCGGCCCGGTTTCTTCTTCTCCAGCGATTCGCGCTTCGGGGCAGAGGAAAAATTCCGCGCAAGCCCGGTGTTGGAACAAACCGCCCGGACGGACGAGGGCGGCGGCGCGTCAATCACCCTCAATCCAACGCTGGAGCCGACCGGCCACCCGCGCCGCTATCAGATCGAAGCGACCGTAACCGGGCCGGACGATATTCAGGTCCGCACCTCTACCCAAGTGCAGGCGCTGCCCGCCTTCGTGCTGGGGGTGAAGGTGCCGCGCTATCTTGAGAGCGCCACCAGCCTGAAGCCGGAGATTATTGCCATCGGCCCACAGGGCACGCCGGTCGCGGGCGTCGGCCTGACGGTGAAGCTGATCAAACGCAGTTGGAATTCGCTGCTGCAAGCGGGCGATTTTTCGCAAGGAACCGCCAAATACACCACCGAAACCATCGACGAGGTGATCGAAGAGCGCAAAATCACCAGCGCCGACGACGCGCTGACGCTGGAGTTCCCCGTGCGCGAGGCGGGGGTCTATCTGGTTCAGGCCGAGGCCGCCGATAAGATCGGGCGTCGGCAGGCGGTTTCCGTCGATCTGTTCGTCAATGGCGGCACCCCCGTCACCTGGTCGCGCCCGCCGACCGAAACGGTGACGGTCAGCACCGATAAAGACCGCTACGATCCCGGCGAAACGGCGCAATTGGTGCTGCAAAGCCCCTTTCAAACCGCGCGAGCGCTGGCCATCGTCGAAGAACCAGAAGGCCCCTTCCGCTATGAGTGGCTCGACATTCAAAAGGGCCGCGGCAGTTTTACCCTGCCGATCCGCAAGACGCAGATGCCGCGCGTTGCAGTTCACTTCCTCGTCATGCGCGGGCGCTTGCCCGGCGAGGCCCCGGCGCCAACGGCGCAGTTCGATCTGCGCAAACCGGCGACCCTGGCCGCGTCGAAATGGCTGACGGTCACCCCTGTCGCCCATCAGATCACCGCCAGCTTCACCTACCCCGAAAAAGCCCGCCCCGGCCAAACTATCGATGTGGTGCTGAAGCTGCGGGATGAGGCCGGGAAGCCTTTGGCGGGGGAAGCGACTTTCTGGCTGATCGACCAAGCCGTGCTGTCACTGGCGAAAGAACAGCCGTTGGACCCACTGCCGCAGTTCATCGTGCCGCGCGAGATGCAGATGGCGGCGCGCGACAGCCGCAATCTGGCCTTCGGGCTGCTGCCGTTGATGGAAACGCCGGGCGGCGATAAGCCGATGGACGATTTGGGCGTCGATAATATCGCCGTGCGCAAAAACTTTACCCCGGTGCCGATCTATCTGCCGACCGTGCCCATCGGCCCGAACGGCGAGGTCACGATCCCGGTGACGCTGCCCGATAGTCTGACGGTTTTTAAACTGCGTGCCAAAGCGATCAGCGGACCGGACCGCTTCGGCTATGCCACCGGCGAGTTACCCGTGCGCCTGCCGGTCATCGCGCAACCGGCTTTGCCGCGTTTCGTGCGCCCGGGCGATACGTTCGACGCCAGCGTAATTGGCCGTGTGGTTGAAGGCGAAGTGGGGGCCGGGAAAGCCACCCTGAAAGCCGATGGGCTAACCCTATCGGGCGCCGCCGAACAAAGCTTCACCTGGGAAGCCAACCGCCCGCAGCGGCTGGACTATCCAGTCGCAGTCGGCCAGCACACCTATCGCCCCGATGGCAGCTTGGACCGCAGCGCCGTGCGCCTGGGCTTCACGGTGCAGCGCCTCGCCGATCAAGCGGGGGACGCGGTAGAAATCAGCCTGCCGCTGCGCCCCGACCGGCCCGCCACCCGTCGCCAGCAGCTTCTGACCCTGGCCCCCGGGCAGACGCTGGAGATTCCCGCCGTCGCCGACCCGGCGCGTCCGGGCACCTTGCGCCGCTCCCTGCTGCTCGCCAGCGATCCCGCCCTGCCGCGCGTCATTGCCGGGATGGTGCATTTGGTCGAAGCCCCCTGGGGCTGCACCGAACAGCGCATCAGCCTCGCCCGCGTCGAACTGGCGCTGAAACCCATCGCCGATAAGCTGGGGGAAGCCGCTTTGCTCGCCCGCCTGTCCCGTGACGTGCGCCAGACCATCGACACGATCGACCGCTCGACCGACGAGCGCGGCCTTGCCGCCTTCTGGCCGGGGACGCAAGGGAATGTGACGCTGACGGCTTGGGCGTTGCAGTTTCTGATCGAAGCGCGGGAGGGCGGCGAGGCGGTCGATCTCGCCCTGCTGGAGCGGCTGGCGACGGCGCTCAAGCGCGCCCTGCGCGCGCCGGGGGACGATCAGCGCCTTGGGGAGGCGGCTTGGGCCGAACGGGCGCAGGCGTTGGCGGCCCTAGCACAGGCGGGCAGCCTTGAAACCGGCTATCTCGCCGAACTCGCCCGCCGCGCCCGCACCCTCGGCCCAGAAACCCTGGCCCAAACCGTGCGGGTGCTGACCGCCGCTCGCTTTTCCGACACGCAAGTGCTCGATGGCGTGCTGGCGCAGCTTTGGGCCGCCGTCAAAACCCGGCAGACGCCGCAGGGGCTGGCCTTCGATGGGTTCGTTGGCAGCGGCAGCCCGGCGGTTCTGCTGCCGTCCGAAACCCGCAGCCTCGCCCAAATGATCCGCGCCGTCGGCACGGCCACGCCGAACGATCCGCGCAATGCGATGCTGGTGCGTGCCTTGATCGACAGCGGCCAGGGCAATGGCTGGGGCAATACCAATACCAATAGCGAGGCGATCCTCGCCCTGGTGAAGAATGGTTTGCAAACGGCAGCCCAGCCTGCCCGCGCCGACCTGACCTTGGGCAGCGGCGCGGGCAAACCCCTCATGCTCGCCGCCAATCAACTGCTCGTGCGGGAAACCCTGCTGGCGCCTGACGCCGCAAAACTCGCCGCGCCCACGGGGCAACCGGCGCTGACCGTGACGCTGGACGAAAGCTTCGTGCCGCAACAACCGGGGGCAGACGCTGCCGCCGGGGCGCAGGGTTTCGTCGTCCAGCGCGACAGCTACCGCGTTCCCCCCGGCGGTGGACCGCTGCAAAAACTCGCCCCCGGCAGTCTTAGCCTGCAAGTCGGCGACGTCATTGAAGATGTCGTAGAGGTGGTCACCGCCGAAGACCGCACCCATGTTGCCGTGCGCATTCCGCTGGCGGCAGGAATGGAGCCGCTGAACCCCAGCCTCGCCACCGCCCCGGCAGAGGCGAAAATCAGCACGAAGGTCACCAGCGCCTGGAGTGCGGTGTCGTTCCTCGACGATCAGGTTAGCTTCTTCTTCACCGATCTGCCGCGCGGCACCTATAAGCTCGCCCTGCGCAGCCGCGCCACGATCCCGGGCAGCTTCACCCAGCCACCCAGCGAGGCGGAACTGATGTACCGCACGGAGGTACGCGGCAACAGCCCCGGCGCGCGGGTGACGGTCAGCCGGTGAGAACAGCGGGCCGAATCGCGGCGCTTCTAGCCGCCCTCGTCGGCTTGGCGGGGGTCGCCGTCCTTGGGGCCGAACTTTCGGCCCGCGCCCGGCTGGAAAGCCCGCCGCCCAGCGCGGTGCTGGTCGATCGGACTGGCGCCTTTCTAGCCCAGGTGACGGAGGACGGGCCACGCGCCGACTATGGCTTTTGGCCGCTGCCGCGCGTGCCGGAACGGGTGGCGCTGGCCACTTTGGCGCTGGAAGATCAGCGCTTCTGGTCGCATCCCGGCGTCGATCCGCTGGCGGTGGGCCGGGCGGTGTGGCAGCGCGCGACGGGATCGGGCCGCTCCGGCGCCTCCACCCTTGCGATGCAGATCGCCCGCATGCAGCGCCCGGCGGATCGGGCCTTCAAAGCGAAGTTTCTGGAAGCGGGAACGGCGCTGCTGCTGACCGCGCGCTATGGGCGGGAGGCGTTGTTGCGCCACTATCTTCGCCTCGTGCCCTATGGCAACGGCAGCCACGGCATCGCCCATGCCGCGCGCTGGTACTTCGATAAGCCGGTCGATGATTTAAGCTGGGCGGAGATTGCCTTTCTCGCCGCCCTGCCGCAGGCCCCCGCCCGGATGAACCCGCTGCGGGCCGATGGCTTCCCAAGGGCACTGGCGCGGGCTGGGAAACTGTTGGCGCGGCTGGAAGCGCGGGGCGTTCTGACCAATGGCGAACGGCGGTTGGCAGAAGAGCAGCTTTCCCGCCTGCGGCTGCAAGCCCCCGCCCGCCGCCCCGGCAGCCTGCATGTGGTGCTGCGACTGAAGGAGGCATTGCATCAGAGCGGCTGGTCGCCCCTGGGCAGCGACGGGCGCGTGGTCACAACGCTCGACCGGTCCTTACAACAGGCGGCGGAAACATTGCTGATGAAGCATGTCGCCGACTGGCGCGGGGCGGAAGCCGAGCAGGCCGCCGCCCTGATCCTCGACCGCCGCAGCTTAGCCGTCCGCGCCGCTGTAGGATCGGCGGGATTTTTCGGCACGCCCGGCGGCGCCTTAGATTTCACCCGCACCCCCCGGTCCCCCGGCAGTACGCTGAAACCCTTCCTGTTTGCCCTCGCGCTCGAAAAAGGGGTGCTGCGCCCGGATCAGGTGATGGCCGACGCGCCGGAGGAAGCCTTCGGTATGGCGAACGCCGATGGGCAGTTCCTGGGGCCGCTGCTGCCGCGCCAAGCACTCGCCAATTCCCGCAATATCCCCGCCGCTACCCTGCTGCGCACCCTGGGGTTCGAGCCGAGCTTCCGGTTTTTTGAAGACGTCGGGCTACATCACATCGCCCTGCCCGCCGAGAGCTTCGGCCTGTCGATGGCCATCGGCGGGCTGCCGACACGGCTCGATTGGCTGCTTCAAGCCTATGGCGCGTTGGCGAATGACGGGATTCTCAAGCCGCTGCACTGGTACGCCGGGGAGACGCAAGAGCCGCCACGCCGCCTGATCTCCGCCGAGACGGCCCGGTTGGTGACGGGGTTTCTGGCCGATCCGCTCGCCCGGTTGCCGAGTTTCCCGCGCGGTGGACCGACCGATTACCCGTTTCCAGTCGCGGTTAAAACCGGCACGTCGCAGGCCTATCGCGACGCTTGGACGATTGCATATTCCGACCGCTATTTGATCGGCGTCTGGGTCGGGCGACCCGACGCCGCGCCGATGCGGCAGGTTACCGGGGCCGGGGGTGCCGCGCCGCTCGCCCGCGCGCTGATGTTGCTCGCCCATCGCACCACCGCCGGGGAGATGCTGGACGCCGATTTTCCAGCACCGGTGGGGTATGAGCGCGTCGCCCTGTGTAGCGCAACGGGGCAGGAGGCGGCCTATGCTAAGACCAGCGCCGCCTGCGGGCCGATCTTGCGCGAATGGTTGCCGATGGATCGGGCGCGCGCCGCGCTTTCCCCCGCGCTGCCCCCACCGCGCGCCGCCCTACGCCGGGCGGAACAGCCGGTCGCGCTGACTATTACCGCCCCCCGGAACAATCTGCGGCTGTGGCGCAACCCGGAAGTGCCGGACGCGGCCAATCGCTTAACCCTGCGCGTCGCAACCGATCCGCCCGTCGCGCAGGTCATCTGGTATGCCGATGGGATCGCCCGCCAAGTCAGCCCGCCCGACCAGCCGTTCCATTGGCCAATTGAACCCGGGCGCCACGCTTTTCAAGTGCGCTTGCCGCAGCGGCCCGAAGCCTCGGCCCCGGTGACAATCACTGTGGAATAGCAGAAGCCGTGCTCACCCTCTTTCCCTATGCGGAAGAATCGGCATAAACTGTTGTCCTATCATGATAACCGCCTAGGCCGCCCCTGATGTCCAACGCTGCTGCCCCGCTGTCCATCCTGATCGTCGAAGACGTGGCCGCCGTGCGGGACGCCATTGCCTTGATCCTGTCCGACGCCGGGCATCGCATTCAAACTGCCGAGAATGGCGAGCAGGCCGAGGTTTGGCTGCGCGATCCGGCCCAGAATTTCGATGTGGTGGTGACCGACCTGTGGATGCCGGGGGTGGATGGGCTACAACTGCTCGCCCGCTGGCGCGCCGCCCGGCCGCAAACGCGCTTCGTCGTGGTCTCCGGCGGGTCACGGTCGATGCCGCTCGAAGTCTCCACCGCCGCCGCCGAAGCGCGCGGGGCCGATGCCGTGGTGTTTAAGCCCTTCGAGCCGGAAGAACTGCTGGCCGCGATCAGCCCGTAACGGGTTATTCGGGCGCCGAAACCCGGCCCCCACGCGGGAAAAACCCAATCACGGCTTCCCCCGCATCCTCCGCCTCGGTTGGCGTCGGGTCGCTCGCCAAAGGAACCGGATGGATCGAGGGCCGGGGCCGCTCAGCCTCCGCCTCGCCAGGTACCGTCTCCTCCTCCGCCGCTGCGGCAACGCCGCGCGCCGGCAGGCGGCGCAAGACGCCTTCTGCGGCTTCGATCAGGGTAATCCGCAAGGTCGGATCAAGCTGGGCAATCGCCCGACCAATTTCCGCCAAAGGATCATCGGCAATGCGCTGACGGCCCTTTTGGGTCAGATCGATGCGCAGCACTTTACCGCGCCCCGGCATTTTATTGCTGGTAACATAGCCTTTGCCGATCAGCGCCTTCACCGTTTGCCAGGACGTGCCGAGCGAGGCGCCGACAAACGCCGCAAACGCCGCGACGGTCCGGGCTTCGGCCCCCGCGCGGGAGAAATAGCGCAAGGCCGACCATTGGGCCGGGTGCAGGCCCGTCGCCCAGGCCGCCGCATCGGCCCGTCGACCGATCTGGTCCAGAAGCGCCGCGATGGCCATGCTTTGCCGATCTGGCGGGGGTTCCCCCGTCCCGACCGTTCCAATCGCCCCGGAGGCGAGCGGAGTGGACTCCATGCCGCACCCTCTGTCCGTTTCCTGTCAGCCATGCCACCCGCGAACGGCGGCACAATCGTATGCTTTATAGGGCGGTATTATCGGCGAGAGAAAGGCACACTGTCGAGAAAATATCGACACAGCGCCGTTGACGCGGCGCTCTTACAGCAGGGTTGCCGACTTGAACCGCTGCACGGCTTCCGCCGCCCGGGCTTCCCGCAGCCCTTTTTCAAGGGCGGCATTGGCGGTTTCCTGATCCTGACGGCCCCCCGCGCGCGCGTCCGCCGCCGTTACGCGGCCATCGCCATCGGCATCTTTTTTGTCCAACGCATCGCCAACGCCTTCGGTGGTTTCGAGCGCGGCAATGGTTAGCATGGTCAGGAAGGTCGCATTCGACAGGCCGGTCGGCAGAGCCACCACCGTCTCGCTATCGGCGGACGGCGCTTGCGGCAGGAAGCGCACATAGTCTTGCCGTGGCCCCTGCATCGTGCTGACCGAAGGCTTGCCCGCGCGCGGCCCGGCGGCTACCGCGCCGCCCATGCCGCCATCCTCCAGCGAGGCGAAACTTTCCGCCTTCTTTTCAATGGAACGGCTGAACATGCGGAAAACCTCGCCCACGGTCCGCGGGCGGCCGGTTTCCTTATCGTAGAAGACATTGCGATTGGACGCTGCCGCTTCCGGCATCAACTTCGCTGCGGGCAAATCGGCGTTGCGATCCACCGCCGCGAGAAACTTGGTCGCGCCCTGCGCACCGAGGAAATGGGCGAGGTACATTTCCGCCCCGCCGACAGCGCGGTTCAGGTTCCGCTCCAGCGTCTCCTTATTCCCCAGGGCGAATTCCGCGCCGATCACGGCGGCGATTTTCGCATCCTTGCGCAGATCGAGAATTTCCTGCTTCAGCTTTGGATCGCGCACCGTATAGCCGCTGCGGCCAATCTCGATCGCATTGGCATATTGGCCCAGGCCGTGCTTGCCGCCATGTTCCTTCACCATCTGCATCCAGGTGGAATCGAGGAACTGATACAGGCCGGTCGCCGAGCTGCTGGACGCTTTCGCATCGGTATTGAAGCTGCTTTCCTGGGCCGCCTGCGCCATGAGGTAAGAGAAATTTACCCCCGTCTTTTTGGCCGCGCCCCGGATGCTGGACAGAACGTCGCCATCGATCTTATACCCGGCCACCTGCACGTCAGCATCCCGGCCGCCCTTGGCGCCCGTGGTCTTCTGCGAAAGGTTTTTCTGCCCGAGGGCCGAGTTACCGACTGCCATTGGTTCTAATCCCTACTGCTAGCCGTGCGACCCTAGCAAAATTCGCGGCCCAATTTCAGCCGGAATTATTTACCCAGCGGTATTACTGCAATACGCTGTGATTCATCAGCCTGTCCTTGCCAAGCGATTTCCCGCACCAATTTTGCTTTGATCGCTGCGGCAAAACTGCCGAACCCTTCCGCCACTTGTAGGAAGGCGCCGGGGCCGCCGATCACCTCCTCGCGGAAGAACCCCGGTAGGTCAACCTCCATCCGCCCAAAGGTCGGCTTATCGTTCACGATGGGCAGGGCGTTGATGATAATGCCCTTTTCAACGGCAATATCACGGAAGGCGCGCGGTTCGGGGCCGGAGCTATTGCGCCCGTCGCCGGAAATATCGATGACCTGCCGCAGCCCTTCGTGCGGTGCGGCCTCGATCAGCGCGACGGAAGCGCCAATGGCGGCGCCAACCCCTGTGCGTTCGCCAAACGGGCGCGGTTCGCGACGCAAGATCGCGGCGACGCGCTGCGCCGCCTCCATCGTATCGATCACCGTCCACGGCACCAGCACAGCCTGGAGACCGGCCCCCGACCACTCCATATAGGCGACGGCAATCGCCCCCATCGGCCCCGACCGAATGGCCGTGACCACGGCAGGATCGGTCAGCGCTTGAGCGTATCCTTCGCGCTGGAGGGTAAATTCTTCCTCGTCGATCGAGCGGGAAACATCGACCGCCATCACCAGCAGCAGATCGACCACCCGGGCGTACGCCACCCCGGGCAGAATACCGGCCATCAGCAGAACCGCTAGAAAGCGCCGCATCGCCCCCTCCAACCGTCACAATCGCTCACGTCAGCCTGCGCCCGGACAAAGGTCAACGCAAGATTTTCTGCATTCCTGCGCAACAATCGCGGTTTTGGACATATTTCAGCAACCTCTTGACCTATCGTCACCGGCCTGTTGAAGCTGATCGCATCACCCCGGAGGTTGGGAGGCCCCGCCATGAAAGCCGTCTATTCCCCCCTGCACGCCCGCCACGATGGCGGCATGGAGCTGCATCGGGGCGAATTGGTGCCCTGTTTTGAAATGCCGTCGCGCGCCGATTATATCCGCGATGCCGTTACGGCGGCGGGGCACGGGTTGACGGCGCCGCGCGACTTTGGTCTGGCGCCGATCCTGGCCCTGCACGATGCCGGGCTGGTCGAATTTCTACGCAGTGCGTTCGATCAATGGAAAGCCGTCGGCAAAGATGGGTTTATGCTCCCCAGCGGGTTTGCCGCGCGCAGTATGCGCCAGGATGTTATTCCGCCGGGGGTAAACGGCAAGCTGGGCTATTACGCTTTTGACGCCGGAACGCCCATCGTCGAAGGCACCTGGGATGCCGCCTATGCCAGCGCCCAATGCGCCCTGACCGCCGCCGCGCTGGTGGCGGAGGGGGAACGCGCCGCCTACGCCCTTTGCCGCCCGCCGGGGCATCACGCCGCCAAAGCGGCCTATGGCGGCTATTGCTTCCTCAATAACGCCGCCCTCGCCGCCCAATATCTGCGCGACCAAGGGCGGGCCACCGTGGCGGTGCTGGATGTCGATTACCATCACGGCAATGGCACCCAGGATATTTTCTACGACCGCGCCGACGTGCTGACCGTCTCGGTCCACGGGACGCCGGAAACCGAATATCCCTTCTTCCGGGGTTTTGCCGACGAAACCGGCGAAGGCGCCGGGCTAGGCTTCAACCGCAATTTCCCGCTACCGCGCGGCACCGATTGGGATAGCTACCGGGGCGTGCTGGAGACAGCCTTGGGCGTCGTTGCAGCCTTTAAACCCGACGCGCTGGTCATCGCCCTGGGCGTCGATACCTACGAGAACGACCCGATCAGCGCCTTCAAACTGAAGGCCGAGCATTACCCGCTGATCGGCGCCGCCATCGCCCGCCTCGGTTTGCCGACCGTCTTCACGCAGGAAGGCGGCTATGCGGTCGCCGAAATCGGCACCAATGTCGCCGCTGTGCTGACGGGGTTTGAGAGAGTTTAATACGCTAGGAGTTTTAAATGGATGACATCGGAACACGTCCATTAATCACCAATCCCCTTGTATTCGCCGCCATGTACCCCAAAACCTTCTTTTCGATGGCAACGACACAGATTACCCTAACTTGTTTGATATCCCTATTGATTGTATTATTATTCTTCCGAACAAGCACCAACTCCCTTCTAAAAAAGACAATTATCACTTTCCCTTTTTTATTTTTATTTATATTTAACTACGCAATCCCATTTCAGTTTCATCTTGAAGCCGTGCAATTATATACATCCTCCTCCAATCTACGCGCAGGAAATTACGATGGAGGCGGTTTTGCTGAAGGATTAGCAATCGGCGTACCGCTGGCGCTTGAAGTTTATCTATTAATAATTGTCGCCGCCCCAATATGTATACTTTCTTATCTGTGTGGACGATCAAAGAAAGATTTTTATCTAGGGGCCGCGCTACCACTAACCTTAATCTCAATTCCCTTATTTCAACTAACTGATAAAATATTTAGCGCGCTCTCTATTATTGAAAAATCAGTAAAATAGTTCTATATATCATATCCTAATATATAAGAAAACGGGCCGCACGCGGCGGCCCGTCCTTCTTCAACGAGAAGAATAGCTTAGTTCCAACCGGCCTTCTGTTCGCACATCTTGCGCGTGTTGGGATTCGCCTTTTCCCATTCAGTGATCGTCCGGGTTTCGCTTTCGCTCATCTGGCTGTTCATGCAGGTACAATAGCTCGTAACGATCTCCAGCGAGACCTTCGCGTCCTTATTGTCCACGAGGCACTGCGCCACCCACTTCTTGTCGTCGGCCGACTGGGCCAGGGCGACCGTCGAGACGAACAGGCTGGCCAGCGCCATGCCGATAATCGAGGCACGCTTCATTGTATATTCTCCCAGAGGGCAAGCGGTTTTATTTCAATCGAAAAAACGAAAACCTTCATTTAAAAGGATTTTTCGTCTCTCTCGACCCGACAAAACATGCCCGAGTCGCGATCCGGTCGCAACAAAGATTGTATTAAAAACAGATGAATTAAATTTAGGGAAGTAAACGGTAATCGTAGTTACAGTTTTACCTTTCCCGCCCCCAAAAGCAAAACCGGCGCAGGTCCGCCCACCTGCGCCGGTCGCCCCTCCCCGGGTCTTTTTTTGTCCTATCGGCCTTTGGCCTACTTGAGGACGGTCTTGGTCCTACCGGCCTTTGGCCTTTTCAGGACGTGTTATTGGGTTCCCTAACGCTTTTCGCCCAGCGCATGGGAACCGAGGGGTTGTTTGTTGACGGGGACAAGCGCCCCGCCGTTCCACCAAGGTCGGCACCGCTACTGCGGTACCAGGCTCAGCCGGTTGATCCGGCCTTGATCATTCTCTGCCCTTAGAAAACACGCAAATCGCCGCAGCGGCAAGAAGGGCTTGCAAAGTCAACGGAAGTGGTGAAAAATTATACTTCTTTACATATTTCAACTTATCAACCTGTAAAGAATTTTCATGGCCCAGCAGAACGCCCGGCTCGGCGGTAAGCTCCGCCGGTTGCGCCAGTCGCAGAAACTGACCCAAGCCCAGATGGCGGAAGCCCTGGGGCTATCGGCCAGCTATCTTAATCTGCTGGAGCATAACCAGCGCGCCGTCACCGTCCCAGTGCTGTTGAAGCTGGCCCAGCGCTTTGGCATCGATATCGCCGATTTTACCGCCGATGATGATGCGCGCCTGACGTCTGACCTCATGGAAGTTTTCGCCGATCCGCTGTTCGACGGCGCCGACCTTAAAACTGCCGATGTCGAAGAACTGATCGGCGCTGCCCCCGCCCTGGGGAAAGCTGTCCTGACCCTCTACCAAGCTTTTCGGGCGGGGGGCAGTGCGACTGCCGCCCCGGGCGGCGGCCTTGCGGAAGATGGCGATACGCCCGTCCCCGTCGGCATGCCGTCGGAGGAGGTGACGGATTTCATTCAGGAGCGGAAGAACTACTTCAAGGAATTAGAAGCCGCCGCCGACGAGCTGTGGCAACGGGCAGAGCTTTCAGCCGATACCCTCTATGCGGGTCTTGTGAAGACCCTCGGCGAAGCCTATGCCGTCGATGTCATTATCGCCCCTGCGGCGGCCCTTGGGGGGCTGCTGCGCCAATATGATCCGCGCACCCGCAAGCTGGTTCTGTCCGAACTGCTGCCGCGCCCCAGCCGCACCTTTCAACTGGCCCATCAGATCGCCCTGCTGGGTCAGAAACCCTTGCTCGACCGGCTGGTCTCGGGCGGCAAATTCACGACCCAAGAGGCCGATACGCTGGCACGGGTGGCGCTCGCAAATTATTTCGCCGCCGCCGTGGTCATGCCTTACGAGCGGTTCCTGGCGGCCGCGCGGGAGACCCGGCACGATATCGAAACCCTGGAGCGGCGGTTCGATACCAGCTTCGAGCAAGTGTGCCACCGGTTGACCAGCCTGCGCCGCCCGGGCCAGCAGGGCATTCCTTTCCATCTGCTGCGCGTCGATGGCGCCGGGAATATCTCCAAGCGCTTTTCGGCCTCGGGCATTTCCATCGCGCGGTTTGGCGGCGCCTGCCCGCGTTGGAATGTTTATGATGCTTTCTCTACCCCCGGGTTGCTGCGCCGCCAGGTTAGCCGCATGCCGGAAGGCGGCAGCTTCTTTTGCATCGCCCGCACGGTCGATGGGGTTGGGCGGTCAACCCTGCGCGGCAATAACGCGCGCGGCGGCGGGCGGCACGCCATCGGCCTTGGGTGTGCCATCTCCTACGCCCGCGAGATCGTCTATGCGGATGGGCTGGATCTTGACGATCCGCAGTTGATCACCCCCATCGGGGTTTCCTGCCGGGTCTGCCCGCGCAAGGATTGCGCCGACCGTGCCCATCCCTCCTTGCATCACGCCCTCAGTCTCGACGAAAATCGTCGGGCGCTCGCCACCTATATGTCGCCCGAAGGGTCTTAAGATCGCCGATGGCCCCGAAACGCCCCGATTTCCGCATGAAGATCGCCGCCGCCATCCGCGAGGCCGATACGCGCTATTTCTTCGAAGATTACACGAAGCAGGCCGAAGCCGTGCTGCGGATGCTGGCGAAGGAAGGCTATGTGCTGGTGCCGGGCCGCCCGTCGGACGAGATCATCGAATACGCCAAAGATAATTTGCCCTATGGCCGACAACGGCCCGAGGATATGCTGCGCTCGCTCTATTCCGTGTTCATGGATGCCGGGCGCGGGGCGGCCTTCAAGCGTAAGCCGCCGCCCGATGCGGCAGAAACATAATTCCCGCCTGCGGAATTTCTAGGAGTGTTTCGGGAATCTTCTTCCCCCCGCCCCCAGCATTCGCTAGTGTCGGGTGTTACAAAAAGCTGAGACATAAATCAGCAACACCGCCCAACGGAGGGCCGGGGGCAAGGGATAGGGCATGAGTGCCGGGCGCAAATCGGAGGAGACGATGAACAGCGGGCAGCCGACGACCGGCCCTGGCCGTGTGTTTTCTATCGTCATCGTCGATGATGCACGCCCCAGTACGCTGCTACTGAAAGCCGCCCTGGGCGATTCGGCCAATCTGGCCATCACGCTCTTCACCGATCCGCAGGAAGCCCTGACATGGATCGAAACCCATCGCCCGGATTTGGTGATCACTGATTACGTGATGCCGGAGATGGATGGTATCGCGCTGGCCCGCCGCATCCGCGCCCTGCCCCACGGCGCCGCCGTGCCAATCATCATGGCCACCGCGCGGAATGAGGCGGCGGTGCGTACCCTCGCCCTCAGCGCCGGGATCAACGAGTTTCTTGGCAAGCCGGTCGATGGGACTGAGTTGCGCGCGCGGGTGCAGAACATGCTGCATCTCCGCGAACAGCACGTCCAGCTTCAGGAAGCGAATAACCGCTTGCAGGCGCTGAACAAAATGCTGGCGCTGGAAATCGAACAGCGCAAAATTCTGGAAGACGAGTTGCGACGCCTCGCGACGCTGGATGCGCTGACCGGCGCCCTAACGCGCCGCCGCTTCCTGGAGCTTTTCGATCAAGAACTGGCCCGGCGCAACCGCACCAATCTGCCGCTGAGCGTGCTGATGATCGACCTTGATCACTTCAAGCTGATCAACGACCGCTTTGGGCACGCGACCGGCGATCTGGCGTTGACGCATTTTTCGGCAGTGTGCAAAGCCTGCCTGCGCACCCATGATCATCTCGGTCGGATGGGCGGGGAGGAATTTGCCGCGCTGCTGCCGGAAACCAATATCGAAGACGCGCATGTCGTCGCCGAACGGCTCCGCCGCAGCATTGCCGCCGCGAAAATCAGCCTGACTGAAGACGAGCATCTTACCCTGACGGTTAGCATCGGTGTTGCCGAATGCTATGGCTTCCAGCCGCCGGAAGCGATTTTGGCAGCAGCCGACCGGGCGCTCTATCAGGCCAAGCACGCTGGCCGCAACCGCGTAATCCGCGCCCTGCCGCCGGGCGAATGATAAGCAGTCGATGCTAATAAGACAGAAACTTGTCCTGTTAGACCCTGCGGTTACGCAACATTAATTTGATATTCATAGCTTTTACCGCATTCTAAGCGTCGGTCTAATCCAGGCCCTCTTTTTTCGTCGGAGACGATAATGCTGAAGACGCTTCTCCTGAGTGGCGCCCTCGCCCTTTCCTTGACCGGCGCCGCCCTGGCCCAAGCCAATCTGATTGGCAGCTATAAGGTGACCGGCACCAATACCGATGGGTCGGCTTATGACGAAGGCTCGCTGACCATTTCCCAGGAGCCTTCGGGCGCCTATCTGGTGAAGTGGGACGGCGGCGAATACATCGGCATCGGTCAAGTGTCGGGCGACATTCTCGCTGTTGCCTCTGTCGTGGATCAACGCAACTCCATTATGATTATGAAGATTAATCCCGATGGGTCGGTGAAAGGCCAATGGTGGCGGCGGAGCGATGCCGGCACCAAGGGCACGGAAGTCTGGACGAAGAAGTAAGCCTACCAGGGGGGTCGCTACGGCGGCCCCTTTTTATTGCCGGTATAAAATCATCCCGCCGTGATGCAGCACGCCGTCGATGAAATCCCCATCCGCCATAAAGCCGGTATCGTCCCAATACTCAATATGAGTGCCGGTTACGACGTAGCGGCCTTCATAGGCCCGCTCGCGGGTGCCGCGCGCTTCGACATAGCGACCGTTCGGCAGCAATTCGTGACGAACGGACTTATCTGCCGTTACCCAAAGACCGATGAAAGACTGCGGTTCGGCCATTGCGATCTCCTGCGGGCCAAAGAGGAAAGAGGGCGGCTGCGCCGCCCCCGGCAAGGTGAAAAGCGAGAGAAGCGGGACCAGCCAGCGCAGCAGCGCAGCCGCCCCCCTGCGGTGGCGTTCCATGGGTCTTTTCCTTAATAGGGGCTGGCGGTCGGGCGCACGATAATCTCGCTCAGATCGACCCCAGCGGGCTGATCGACAGCAAAGCCAATCGCCTCGGCAATCGCTTGGGCCGGAAGGGCGATGGACCGGAAATCGGTCATCATTGCCTTTGCCGAACTGTCGGTGATCGTCTCGGCGAGTTCAGACTCGGTAACGCCCGGCGAAACGACCGTGACGCGGATATCCGTATGCTCTTGCCGCAGCCCTTCCGAAATCGCCAGCACTGCATATTTCGTTGCGCAGTAAACCCCCGCCTTCGGGAACACCGCATGCCCGGCTATGGAGGCAATATTGATGACCTGGCCGCCCTTCTGATTCTGCATTACCGGCAGGGCGGCGGCGATCCCATGCAGCACGCCCCGGATGTTGACGTCGATCATTTGGTTCCATTCGTCGATCTTATAGGCGGCGAAGGGCGAGAGCGGCATGATCCCGGCGTTATTGACGATGACATCCAGCCGCCCGAACTCGGCCACCGCCGCCTGCACAAAGGCTTCGACGCTTGCAAGATCGGTCACGTCGAGCGCCCGCACGAGGACCGTGCCGCCTGCTGCGCGGATCTCCGCCGCCAAGGCTTCCAACCGGTCGGCGCGCCGCGCCCCGATCACTACCCGCGCCCCGCGCGCGGCGAGATGCTTGGCCGTCGCCGCGCCGATCCCACTGCTAGCACCGGTGATGGCAATCACTTTTCCTTGCCCAGTTTCCATGATCTCTCTCCACATCATCCCAGGACAACCGCGCCCCGGTGTGAGAGAAATCTATAGTTTTGCGCCAAATTGGCGGTAGATCAGCCCGCCGCCTTTCTTGCACGATCCTACAAAGTAGCGCCTGCCGTGGGATCGGCGCGCAGGCGGTCGGTATCGCGCCGGGGCGGGGCGCCGAACAGGCGGCGATATTCGCGGCTGAACTGCGACGGGCTTTCGTAACCAACGCTGAACCCCGCCGACGCCGCATCCATCCCCTCCGCGAGAATCAGCCGCCGCGCTTCCTGCAAGCGGATATGTTTCTGATATTGCAGCGGGCTCATCTGCGTCATCTGCTTGAAGTAGAGATGCAGGGCGGACGGGCTCATCCCCGCCGCATCGGCCACCTCGGCAACCCGCAGGGTATCGCGATAGTTCGCCTTGATCCAACCGATGGCCCGGCCTATCCGGGCATCCCGGCTGCCGGGGCGCGCCAGTTGCCGTAGCCGCGCTCCCTGCGGCCCGGTCAGCAGCCGATAGAGAATTTCCCGCTCAATTAGCGGCCCCAGCACGGGCTGATCGGCGGGCCGATCCAGCAGGCCAAGCAAGCGCAGAAAGGCATCCTGCAACGGCGCCGTAACCGGACTGAGAAACGCCCCCGGCCCCGCCTCCCGCCCCTCGGCCTTGCCCAGATCAAGGCCGAAAAGGAGATCGTTGATGCCATAAAGGTCGAGATCGAACCTGAGGCACAGATAGGGCTGGTCGGGCGTTGCCTGGATTACCTGACCGCTCAGCGCGAGATCGACGGAGACGACGAAATAGGTCGCGGCGTCATAGAGAAAAACCTCCGTCCCCAGCATCACCCGCTTCGCACCCTGCACGATCAAGCAAACGGCGGGTTTATGCAGGATGGGAACGCTATCGGTCGGCCCTTGCGCGCGAAAAATCGTTAGGTTCGGCAGCGCGGTTGCCGCCATGCCGTCTTCCGGCATATGGCGCAGGGTTGCCGCGATCAACCCTTGGGTTAGTGCTGCTTCCGGCATGATCCCCTCCCTCCGTTCGTGCCGAACAGGATAGGGACGCACCGCGATAAACGCACGCCCGGCGCGGGGATTTTGGCGAAACCGGCAAGGGTTTTGGAGGATCGGGCAAGCGCGGCCCCTCTCGGAACCGTCTTGGTCGGCAAAGGTCGGTCGAGACGCCCCCGGCGGGCTGTGCTATGGGAAAAAGACTTATTCGTTTCGACGGCTTGGGAGCGGCGTCACGTGCTTTCTCTGACCTCTCGTATCCAGCGCTTGCGGTCGGCGGTTGCCGTCCTGCTGCTTGGTCCGGCCCTGTCGGCCTGTGCGCAGACCGGCCAGCCGCCCGCGCCCGTCGCCGCGCAGGAACCCGTTCCCATTCAAGCGCAAAGCCCGCTCGGCGCCTATCTTGCCAGCAGTGCCGCCGCAACGGCGGGCGATTATGCCGCCGCCGCCGATCTGTCGATGCAGGCGCTGGCCGCCGATCCCGATAATCTCGATCTGATGCGCCGCGCCTTCGTCTTCTCGACCGGCGAAGGGCGTATCGAGCAATCGGTGCAACTCGCCCGCCGCCTCGTGCAGCGCGACCCGGAATTCCCGCTGGCGCAAATGGTGCTGGCCTTCGAAGACGTCGGCGCCGGGCGCCCGGCAGAGGCGGAAAAGCGTATTGCCCGCTTGCCCCGCTCCGGCATCAACAACCTGCTGCTGCCGGTGGTCGGCGCCTGGATTGCCACCGCCCAGGGCAAATGGGACGCGGCGCAAGCGTCGCTCAAGCCGCTGGCCGATATCTCGCCGCTCGCCGGGCTGTACGATTATCACACCGCCCTTATCGCCGCCCGCAAAGGCAATCAGGCGGAAACCGAAGCCGCCATCGAAGCCTTGCTGAAAGCCGACGAGACCCCGCCGCTGCGCATCGTCGAACTCGCGGGCCTGTTTTATGAGAACGCCGGGCGCCCGGACAAAGCCAAGGCGATCTACGACGTTTACCAAAGCCGCAACCCGGACACGCTTTACCTCACCAACGCCTATAAGCGCGTTGCCGGAAAAGTCCCACCACCGCGCCTAGCACTGACCGATCGGGAAGGCTTAGCCGAAGCGCTGTTCGACGTAGCCTCGCTGATCCAGCGCGAGCGCCAGGGCAATGAGACGGCGTTGATCTACACCCGCCTCGTGCTGCATCTGCGCCCGGATTTTCCGGCGGCGCAAATGCTGCTGGCGGAAATTTTGGAGAATCAGAACCGCGAAGCCGCCGCGATCAAGGTCTATCAGACCATCGGGCCAGACTCGCCCTTCCGCTGGGTCGCCCGCCTGCGCGTGGCGGGTAACCGCGACGCGATGGGCGATACCGACGGCGCCTTGGCCGACCTAAAGCAAATGGCCCTCGAACGGCCCGAGCGCGACGATGCTTTGGGCTATGCGGGCGACCTGTTGCGCCAGCACAGCCGTTTTGCCGAGGCCGTGACGCTCTACGATAGCGCTTTCGGGCGCATCCCCAAGATCGAGCGCCGTCACGCGTCGCTGCTGTTCAACCGCGCCATCGCGCTTGAACGCTCCGGCCAAGTGGACCGCGCCATCGAAGACCTGCAACGGGCGCTGAGCCTGGAGCCGGATCAACCCTATATCCTCAACTACCTCGGCTATACCTGGGTCGATCAGGGCAAGAACCTCGACCAAGGCCGGAAGATGCTGGAAAAGGCCGTGGAACTGCGCCCGCGCGACGGGGCCATCGTCGATAGTCTGGGCTGGGCCTTCTACCGCCTGGGCGATCTGCCGCGCGCCGTGCGCTGGCTGGAACGGGCGGTGGAACTGAAGCCCGGCGATGCCACCGTCAACGATCACCTCGGCGATGTCTATTGGCGCACCGGGCGCCAGCGCGAAGCACGCTTCCAGTGGGAACGGGCGTTGAAGCTGGGGCCGGAGCCAAAAGATATTCCGCTGATTGAACAAAAGCTAAAGCAGGGCTTGCCGACACCGTGACCGCCGCAACCTTGGCGCCTTTGACCGGTCTGGCGCCTGCCAAGATCAACCTGTTTCTGCGCGTGCTGGGCCAGCGAGACGATGGCTATCATCGGCTGGACTCGCTGGTCGGCTTTGCCGAGATTGGCGATCGGCTGACCGTGGAGGCGGCGCCCGACCTCGCGTTAACCGTCTCCGGCCCCTTTGCCGCCGCGTTGCGCGCCACACCGCCCGACCAGAATTTGGTGCTGCGCGCTGCCGACGCGCTGCGTACCGCTGCCGGGCGCCCGGACCTGGGAGCAGCATTGCACCTCGAAAAGCATCTGCCCATCGCGTCGGGCATCGGTGGCGGTTCGGCGGATGCGGCGGCGGCCCTACGACTGCTGGTGAAGCTCTGGGGGCTGGACGCCGAGAGCCTGCCGCTCGCCAAGATTGCCGCCCGCCTGGGCGCTGATGTGCCCATGTGCCTGCTCGGGCACAGCGCCCGCGTTGGCGGCGTGGGGGAGCTTCTCACCCCCCTCCGTCTGCCGCGCGTGCCGGTCGTGTTGGTGAACCCTGGGGTGCCGATTGAAACCAAAGCGGCCTTCGGCAAGCGGATCGGCGATTATTCGCTGCCGCTCGTGACCCTGCCCGATCTTGCCACGGCCAGCGCGATGGCCGACCTAGTGCAGCGCGGTGGGAATGATCTGCTGCGCCCGGCGCTCGCCATCGCCCCCGTGATCGGCGACGTGCTAAAAGCCCTGCGCGGCACCCCGCAGTGCCTCGCCGCCGCCCTCTCTGGCAGCGGCGCCACCTGCTTTGGGCTCTTCCCGACCCGCGACGCCCGCACCGAAGCCGCCGCCCGCATCAAAACCGCCCATCCCGACTGGTGGGTCGCCGGAACCTGGTTGGGATAGGCAGAGCGCCGCCCCTGATCCAGCAAGACCGAGGAGCCGATGAGCCTTTCGCCCGACGCCGCCACAACGCCGATGATGGCGCATTATCTGGCGCTGAAGCAGCAGTACCCGGACTGCCTGCTGTTCTACCGCATGGGCGATTTCTACGAGATGTTCTTCGACGACGCGGTGCAGGCGGCACGCGCGTTGGATATTACGTTAACGAAACGGGGTAAGCATGCCGGGGATGACATCCCGATGGCGGGCGTGCCGGTGCATGCGGCAGAGGGCTATCTATCGCGCCTGATCCGCGCCGGGTTTCGCGTGGCCGTCTGCGAGCAGATGGAAGATCCCAGCGAAGCCAAAAAGCGCGGGCCGAAAAGCCCGGTGAAGCGCGATGTGGTGCGCGTGGTCACGCCTGGGACGATTACCGAAGACGGGCTGCTGGACGCGCGGCGGGCGAATTTCCTGACCGCCCTCTGCGATGGGGGCGGGCAGCTTGCGCTGGCAGCGGTCGATATGACCAGCGGCAGTTTTCAGGTTGGCCTCTTAGGCGAAACGGCAAAATCCGGGCTGGCGGAGGCCGCCGCAGCGGCACTCTTCCGGCTCGATCCCGCAGAAATTTTGCTGCCGGAACGATTGCTGAAGGCCGAACGGCTGTTCGAGGTTTTTGGCGAGTGGAAAGCCCGCCTTGCCCCGCTGCCCGGCCCGCGCTTCGACCCCGGCAATGCCCGCAAGCGGCTGGAAAGCGTCTTCGAGGTCGGGACGCTGGAAGGCTTTGGGCATTTCAGCTTGGCCGAAATTGCCGCCGCTGGGGCGCTGGTCGATTATCTCGACCTGACCCAGCGCGGCAAGCTTCCCCGGCTGGACGCCCCCGTGCGGCTGGAAAGCAGCGCTGTTATGGCGATTGACGCCAGCACCGCCCGCTCGCTGGAACTCGTACGAACCCAAAACGGAGAGCGCAAAGGCTCGCTTTTATCCGTTGTGGACCGCACCATCACTCCTGGTGGGGCGCGGTTGCTGAACGCCCGGCTGGTGGCGCCGCTGACCGACCGGGGGGCAATTTCCGCCCGCTTGGACAGCGTTAGCTTTTTCCACACCCACAGCGACCTGCGCGCGAAGCTGCGGGAGGCGCTGAACCGCGCGCCGGACCTTGAACGCCCGCTTACCCGCCTGACCCTCGGGCGCGGCGGGCCGCGCGACCTTGCGGCCATCCGCGACGGGCTGCGCGCGGCGGAAACCCTGCGCGAACGGCTACTGGCCGATCAATCGCGCCCGCTGTCCGCCGAACTCGCCGCCGCTGTCGCCGACCTCCGCCCCGATACCGGCCTGATCGACCGGCTGGACCGGGCGCTGAAACCCGACCTGCCGATGCTGGCGCGCGACGGCGATTTCATCGCCCCCGACTATGCGCCGGAGCTGGATTATCAGCGCTCCCTGCGCGACGATGCCCGCCGCCATATTGCCGGACTGCAAGCCCGTTACGTTACCGAAACAGGCGTAAATAGCCTGAAGGTGAAGCATAACAATGTGCTGGGGTATTTCGTCGAAGTCACAGCCGCCCAAGCGGATAAGCTGAGTGCGCCCTTCATTCACCGGCAAACCCTAGCGGGGGCAGCGCGGTTTACCACGGTCGATCTCGCCGATCTCGACGCCAAGGTCTCAAAAGCGGGCGATACCGCTTTGGCGTTGGAACAGAAGCTATTCGAGGATTTGGTCGGGGAAGTTCTGGCCCGCGCCGAACCGATTGCCGCGACGGCCCGCGCCCTGGCGGTACTGGATGTTTCCGCCGCCCTCGCCGATCTTGCCGCCGACCGCGCCTATGCGCGGCCCAGCCTGACCGACGGCATCGACTTCCACATCGACGGCGGGCGCCATCCGGTGGTGGAAGCCCTGCTGCCCGGCGGGGCAAGCGGCTTTATCGCCAATGATTGCGATCTCGGAACGAGCCGCCTATGGCTGCTGACCGGCCCGAATATGGCGGGTAAATCGACCTTCTTGCGCCAGAACGCGCTGATTTGCCTTTTGGCACAAATTGGCAGCTTCGTCCCTGCCCGCGCCGCGACCCTGGGGATCGTCGACCGGTTGTTCTCCCGCGTCGGTGCCGCCGATGATCTGGCGCGCGGGCGGTCCACCTTCATGGTCGAGATGGTGGAAACCGCCGCGATCCTCAATCAAGCCGGGCCGCGCGCCCTGGTGATTTTGGATGAAATCGGGCGCGGTACGGCGACCTTCGACGGGCTGTCCATCGCTTGGGCCGCCGTCGAACATCTGCACGAGGTAAGCCGCTGCCGCTGCCTGTTTGCCACCCATTATCACGAGCTAACGAAACTGGCCGCGCGCCTGCCCGCCCTCTCGTGCCATTCGATGCGGGTGAAGGAATGGCAGGGGGATGTGGTGTTTCTGCACGAGGTGCAGACGGGCGCCGCCGACCGATCTTACGGTATCCATGTGGCGAAGCTGGCCGGGCTGCCAAAGCCGGTGCTGCGCCGCGCCGAACAGGTGCTGAAACTGCTGGAAAGCGGCGATAGTTCCACCGCCCTCTCGCGCCTCGCCGACGATCTGCCGCTGTTCGCCGCGCTGAAAGCCGCGCCGGAACCGGCAGAGGAGGCGGAAGAGCCGCCCGCCCTGCACCCGGCGCTCGCCGCCCTGGCGGACATCGACCCGGACGCGCTGACCCCGCGCGAAGCGCTGGAGGCGCTGTATCGGTTGAAGGGGTTGACGGTTTAAGCCGCGTCCCAAGGATTGAGCGTTGGCACACCCGCCGCCAAGAACGGGCTGCTATCGCGCGTTACCACGGTGTATCCCTGCGCAGCAGCAATAGCGGCAATATAGCCATCCGGGGTGGGAAACCCTCGCCCAGCAGTCCGAGCCGTGGCGGCAAGCGGAGCGTAGCACTGCGCCGCTGCGGTATCGAATGACAATATCCGGCCAGCAAAAAGATCGAGTAGCCCGTCCAAGACGGCGGCTAAAGCGACCTTTCGGCGCCCATCGGGTAGGGCAGCGATGCCATAGAGCAGCTCCGCCAAGGTCACCGCCGAAAGGTACAGTGCGCCAGAAGGTTGCCGGTTTAACCACGCCCTAACGTTTGGGTTTGCCGAAGGCTTCATCGCCTCGGAAACCACATTGGTATCCAAAACGAACATCAGAGAGTAAGGGGGGCGGCGGGCGTAGTATCACGGTTTTGGTCGAGAACAGCTATGTCCTCGTCGGTGAGAGCCAGCCGCTGCCCAAGTTCGGTCAAGGCATCGCCCAAGCGCACAGCAGGCTTAACGGCCTGCGCCAGAATATCCCGAACCTCGGCTTCCGTGCTGCGCCCATGCTCGGCCGCCCGTATCCGCAAGGCACGATGGACGTCATCGGGTAGGTTCCGCACGGTTAGAACAGCCATTTTTTCCCCTCCCGCTCTCGATGACAGCAATTTTAAGCCAATGCTGTCACAGTAACAAGCAGGATTGCCAAGGGATAGCCCTTGGCCGGAGGTGCAGGAGGCGGTGCCTCCTGCAATCGCGTGCGCGATCCTACCGCCCCAGCACGCTTTCCAACCGCCGGGCGAAGGCGCGGGCGTCGCGGACCGGGGTGCCTTCGAGGATGTGGGCCTGATCGAGCAGCAACCAAGCGGCATCGTCAATCGCCGCCTCGGCGGGGGTGCCGGTCAGTTTGGTGATGACCGGATGGGTCGGGTTGATTTCCAGCACGCGCTTGGCATCGCGGTCGAGGCGCTGGTGCTGGCGCAGCAGTTTTTCGAGATGAAGATCAACATCGCCCTCGTCGGCCACCAGGCAAACGGCGCTATCGGTCAACCGTTGCGAAACCCGAACGTCTTTGACCGTCTCGCCATAAACGCCTTTCAACCGGTCGATCAGCGCCGCAAGGTCCGGCGTCGTTTCCGGCTTTTCGGCGGGTTTTTCTTCGCCATCCGCCGCGATTTCCCCGAGGTCGGCGGCGCCGCGCGTGACCGATTGGAAGGGCTTTTCGTCGAAGGTGCCGATCATCGGCAGCCAGAATTCATCGATGGGATCGGTCAGGTAGAGAACCTCGATCCCCTTGGCGCGGAAGCCTTCGAGATGCGGGCTGGCGGCAATCGCCTCCACGCTTTCGCCGGAAGCGGTATAGATCGCCTTCTGCCCCGGCTTCATCCGCCCAACATAGTCGGCGAGGCTCACCCAACCGTCTTGAGTGGAGGAGCGGAACCGGGTGAGGCCGAGGATGGTCTGGCGGTTCTCAAAATCCTCGTACAGCCCTTCCTTCAGCACTGGGCCGAAGGCCTCCCAGAATTTTTCGTATGCGGAATGGTCCGCGTCCGGCTTCGCCTTCTTTTCCAACTCGCCCAGAATTTTCTTCACGAGGCCGGAGCGGATTTTGCGCACCGTTGGGTTGTTTTGCAGCATCTCGCGGCTGACGTTCAGCGGCAGATCAGCGGAATCGACAACGCCCTGCACGAACCGCAGCCACGTCGGCATCAGGTCTTTGCAGTCGTCGGTGATGAACACCCGGCGCACATAGAGCTTTACCCGGTGCTGGCGTTCCGGGGTGAAGAGATCGGGCGGGCGCTTATTCGGCAGAAACAGCAGCGCCGAATATTCCAACGCCCCTTCGGCCTTGATATGCAGGGTGGCGAAGGGATCGTCCTTATCGTAGGTCAGGCTTTCGTAAAACGCCTTCGTCTGCTCCGCCGTCACCTCGTTCTTCGCGCGGGTCCAGAGGGCGGAGGCGGCGTTAATCGTCTCGGTCTTCTCCGCCGTTTGCAGTTTGATCGGCAAGGCAATGTGATCGGAATAGCGGCGGACGACTTCCTTCAGGCGCCATTCGTCCAGAAACTCGGCGGCGTCTTCCTTCAGGTGCAGAGTGATCGTCGTGCCGCGCGTCGCCTGGTCCGCTTCGGCAACGGTAAAGCTGCCGCGCCCATCCGATTCCCAGGCAAAAGCTTCGGCCGCCCCGGCCTTGCGGGAGGTGACGCGCACCTTATCCGCGACCATAAACGCCGAATAGAAGCCGACGCCGAATTGGCCGATCAGCGAAAAATCCTTCTTGGCGTCGCCCGACAGGGTTTCAAGAAACTTGCCGGTGCCGGAGCGGGCGATGGTACCGAGGTTTTCCACCAATTCCATCCGGTCCATGCCGATGCCGGTATCGGCAATCGTCAGGGTCTTCGCCTCGGCGTCCGCCGTCAAGGTCACGGCATAATCGAGGGCGGGACCGGCCTTCTCCGGTTCGGTCAGCGCCAAATAGCGGTGCTTGTCGCAGGCATCCGCCGCGTTGGAGATGAGTTCGCGCAAGAACACGTCCCGCTCGCTATAGAGGGCATGGGCCACAATATCGAGCAAGCGGCTGACTTCAGCTTGGAAGGCCAAAGTTTCGGTGGTCATTGCACAATCCTTTCTTCTTATCGAGATACCGGGGTGCGAGATAAGCCGCCCCGGCGCCAGATTCAAGCCCGCTATTTTACCGCGTTGGCCGCATTCAGAATCGGCGCGATGTCGATCCCATTGACCAGCACCCCGCCGCTGTCGGTCACATCGATGCGATAATCATATTGGCTGCGGCCATCGGCAGCCGTCCCCTTCTTGCCAACCCCCTTGATGAGCTGGAGAAACAGCACGGCCTGGGCGGCATTGCGGGTTTTCATCGCCTGGAGTTTGCTGAGCGAATCTTCCAGCCCAACCACCGAAATATTGGTGCCGCTCGTTGGCGTTTTTGCGGTTTGGGCGACAGCCCCGCCCGCCATCAGAAGGCCCGCCACCGTTAGCCCGATCATCATGCGCCGCATCATCTTCTCCATCGCAGGATCGCTGTGCCTCCCTAGATAGGGGGCCACGCCGGACTTGTCTTGCATCAATGCGGTTTTTCTGCGAAACAGAGCGGGAACATATAAAAAGAGGTAGAGAGCCATGCGGGTTCTCGTGATCGGTGCAAGCGGGTTCGTGGGGCAAGCCGTGGTGCGCGGGTTAACTGCCGCCGGAATGGCCGTGCTCCCTGCGGGCCGCTCGCCGGAGCGGTTGCGGCGGCTCTTCCCCGCCCTCCCCCCCGTTTCCTGCGATTTTGCGACGGATACCGAAGCCGATTGGCAGACCCGGCTGAGGGGGGTTGAGGCCGTCGTCAACCTCGCCGGACTGATCCGTGACGGCGGGGGTGGTTTCAAGCGGGTGCATGCCGATGGGCCGCAGGCGCTGTTCCGCGCGTGCCGGGCGGTAGGGGTGACGCAGGTTGTGCAGGTTTCCGCGCTTGGAGCCGATGAAGCCGCAGTTACCCAATATCACACCAGCAAACGCGCCGCAGATGACGCCCTGGCCCAAGACAGCGGCACCCTGGATTGGATTATCTTACGCCCCTCGCTGATCCTGGGGCCGGGCGGGGCCAGTCACGACCTCTTTGCGGCCCTGGCCGCCCTGCCGCTGCCGCCGCGCCTTGGGCCGGGAACCTGGCAGGTGCAGCCCATCGGAATTGCCGACTTTGTTGCGACCGTGCACAACGCGCTTCAGCATCCGGGGCGTTTGGCCTGCCGCCTCAATATCGTCGGGCCGGAGGCGATGACTACCGACGCGCTCACCGCCACCTACCGCAGTTGGTTGGGCCTGCCCCCGGTGCCGTCCCTCCCCATCCCGCAAGCGGCACTGCGGCTTGCGGGGACGCTCGGCGACCGGCTGGCGCTGGGGGCGCTTACCTCTGAGAGCCTAACGATGCTCGCAGCGGGCAACACGGCCCCCGTGGAACCCCTCGTTGAGACGCTGGGCGTCCGCCCGCGCGCCCTGGCCGAGGCGCTAGCGGAAACCCCGGCCACAGCGGCGGACCGTTGGCGGGCGCGGCTTAGGTTCTTCCCCGTGCCGCTGCGCCTCAGCCTCGCCTTCGTTTGGCTGTGGACGGCTTTTGTCTCGGCAGGCGTCTATCCGCTGGCGGGCAGCCTTCAGTTGATCGCCCCCCTCGGTCTGCCCCCCTGGGCCGGGTTAACGCTCATTTTAGGCGGCGCCGGGCTTGATCTGATTCTGGGGGTGCTGCTGCTGATCGGCTGGCGCATTCCCTGGGTCGGCGCGGCGCAACTGCTGCTGATGGCGGGCTACACCGGCCTTGTCACGCTTTTCCTGCCCGATCTATGGCTGCACCCCTTGGGGCCAATTTCGAAGAACTTACCGGTGGCGGCAGCCACCCTGGTGATGATGGCACTGGAGACCGACCGTGGATAGCTATCTGCTCTTGAAATTCATTCACGTCATGAGCTCGACGCTGCTGTTCGGTACGGGCCTTGGCACAGCGTTTCATGGCTGGATGGCGGGGCGCAGCCGCAACCTCGACGCCACCTTGGTCGTGAACCGCAATGTTGTGTTAGCCGATTGGATTTTCACAACCCCTGCCGTGATCGTGCAGCCGGTAACAGGGGTGTGGATGGCGCTTCAGGCCGGGTTTCCGCTGACTGAAGGTTGGTTGGCGCTCGCTATTCTTCTGTATTTTTTTGTTGGCGCCTGCTGGTTGCCCGTCGTCTGGCTCCAGCTTCAGATGCATAAAATGGTGAAAGAGGCGAAGGCTGGGGACACGCCGCTGCCGCCGCGGTACGTAACCTATGCCCGCTGGTGGTTCGCGCTCGGCTGGCCCGCCTTTATCAGCGTCATCGGCATTTTCTATCTGATGATCGTCAAGCCAGACGTTGGGTTCTAGTCGGCAGGATCGGGCAAGAAACCGGCAGGATCGTCGCTATCCGGCTGGGCGACCGGGGCGTACAGTTTCATCATACACACAAGACATCCAACACCTGCCGGGCCGCCTTTTTTTCCGAAAAGTCGCGTTCGGTAGCAATCGTGGGGAAGGGTTATGGTGAAACTCAACGTCAACGGCGTCGATCATCAGATCGAAGCCGATGCGGATATGCCGCTCCTGTGGGCGATCCGCGATATCATCGGCCTGACCGGCACCAAATTCGGCTGCGGCATGGCGCAATGCGGCGCCTGCACCGTCCATGTGGATGGCGAGCCGACGCGCGCGTGCCAAACCTTCATCGGCGATCTCGACGGGCGCAAGATCACCACCGTTGAAGGCCTGGCCGGTAAGGTCGCGGCGACCGTGCAAAAGGTCTGGGCCGATCTCGACGTGCCGCAATGCGGCTATTGCCAGTCGGGGCAAGTGATGGCGGCGACGGCGCTGCTAACCGCCAATAAGAAGCCGACGGACGCGGATATCGACGCCGCCATGTCCGGCAACCTCTGCCGGTGCGCCACCTACCACCGCATCCGCGCCGGTATCCACGAAGCCGCCAAGCGCCTGGAGGCCTAAGCCATGCTGCCGAAAATGATGCAACGCCTGGCCCAACCGGTGCTGGACGCGAAACCGACCCGCCGCCGTTTTCTATTGGGGGCCGCCGCCGCCGGAACCGGGCTGGCGGTCGGCTTCCACTTGCCGGGCAAGCGGGCCGCTGCCAATAGCGGCGTCGCCCCCGCCGCCGCAGGCCAGCCGTTCGCGGCCTATTTAACCATCGGCGCCGATGGCAAGGTGACGATCCTGTCGTCGCAGTTCGAAATGGGCCAAGGCGCCTACAACGGCATCGCTACCCTGGTCGCCGAAGAATTGGGCGCCGATTGGAACACCATCGAAGTGCAGGGCGCCGCCGGAAATGTAAAGCTCTACGGCAATCTCGCTTTCGGTGGGGCTTTCCAAGGTACGGGTGGCTCGACCTCGATGGCCTCCTCGTGGGAGCGCTATCGTTTGGCCGGGGCCGCCGCGCGCGAAATGCTGGTCGCCGCCGCCGCCGCCGAGTGGAAGGTGAAGCCGGAGGAAATCCGCGTTGCCAAGGGCATCCTCTCCCACCCATCGGGTAAATCGTCGGGCTTCGGTCCTTTCGCCGCCAAGGCCGCGACGCTGCCGGTGCCCGAGAAAGTGGCGCTGAAGGCGCCGAAGGATTGGCAGTTCATCGGTAAGTCCGACCTGAAGCGCTTCGATAGCGCCCGCAAGGCCAATGGCACCGAGCGCTATACTATCGACGTTAAACTGCCCGGCATGCTGACGGCGGTGATGATCCATCCGCCCTATTTCGGCGCCAAGGTGAAATCCTTCGACGCGACTGCCGCCAAAGCGGTGAAAGGCGTCGTCGATGTGGTCAGCACCCCGCGCGGGGTCGCCGTCGTCGCCCAGCATATGTGGGCCGCGCTGAAGGGCCGCGACGCGGTGACCGTGACCTGGGACGAAAGCGGCGCGGAAAAGCGCGGGTCGGACGCGATTATCGCCAGCTATAAGGACATTGCCGGTAAGGCCCCCCAAGCCGTCGCCCGCAAGGATGGCGATACGGAAAAAGCCTTCGCCAGCGCGGCGAAAGTGCTGGAAGCCACCTATGAATTCCCCTACCTCGCCCATGCGGCGCTGGAGCCGCTGAACGCGGTCGCGCGCATGAATGCCGATGGCACGCTGGAAATCTGGGGCGGCCACCAGTTCCCCGATGTCTATCAAGCCATCGCCGCCGGGATCGCCGGAACCACGCCGGATAAGGTGCATCTGCACGTGATGAAGTCGGGCGGCAGCTTCGGCCGCCGCGCGGTTTTTGACGCCGATGTGATTGCGGAAGCGGTTGCCGTCGCCAAAGCCATCGGCTTCAAAGCGCCGGTCAAAGTGCAGTGGACGCGCGAGAACGATATGCAGGGCGGCCGCTATCGCCCCGCCTACGTCCATAAGGTTAAGGCCGGGTTGGATAAGGACGGCAAGCTGATCGCCTGGGCTGACCATATCGTCGGCCAGTCGATCATGAAGGGCACAATGTTCGAAAAAGGCATGGTCGTCGGCGGGGTCGATCCGACCTCGGTCGAAGGCGCCAATAACCTGCCCTATGCCATCCCCAACCAGACCATCGGCCTGACCACCACGGAGGTTGGCGTGCCGATCCTCTGGTGGCGCTCGGTCGGCTCCACCCATACGTCCTATGTCGGCGAAGCCTTCCTCGATGAAGTTGCGGCGGCGGCAGGGAAAGACCCGGTGGCCTTCCGCCTGTCGATGCTAGAGCCAACTTCCCGCCACGCCGTGACCCTCAAACTCGCAGCGGAAAAAGCCGCCTGGGATCAGCCGCTGCCCGCCGGTCGCTTCCGGGGCGTGGCCTTGGCCGAAAGCTTCGGCACGGTCGTTGCGGAAATCGCCGAAATCTCGGTCGATCCGCGCGGCGGGGTGAAGGTCGAACGGGTGGTCGCCGCCGTCGATTGCGGCACGGCTATCAACCCCGATCAGGTGAAAGCCCAGGTGGAAGGCGGGGTTGGCTTCGGGCTAGGTGCAATCATGGACGAAGCGATTACGCTGGCAAACGGCCAGGTCGAACAGAGTAATTACGACGCCTACCGCCCGCTGCGCATCGACGCCATGCCAAAGGTGGAGGTGCATATCGTCCCCTCCACCAACCCACCGAGCGGCATCGGCGAACCGGGCGTCCCGCCCATCGGCCCCGCTGTCGCCAACGCCATCTTCAAGGCGCTGGGCAAGCGGATCCATGTGCTGCCGCTGTCGAAGGGGCTGAGTGCTTAGACTGAAGCCGCGTCGATCCCTCTCCCTCCGGGAGAGGGTGGCGCCGGAGGCGCCGGGTGAGGGAAAGCATTCCGATCTTTCGGGGCCTTTATCCCTCACCCTTCCCTCTCCCAAGGGGAGAGGGGGTTTAGCCGAGCCTACCCCGCGATATCCAAGTCGACCGGCTGATTGGCCGCCGGCATCGCGCGCAACGTCTTAATATCGCGCATCGGCGGGGCGCCGAAGAGGCGGCGGTATTCGCGGTTGAACTGGGTCGGGCTTTCGTAACCGACGCGCAGGGCCGCCGTCGCCGCGTCGAGATTGTCGCCCAGCATCAGCATCCGCGCTTGATTAAGCCGCAGGTGCTTTTGAAATTGCAGCGGGCTCATCGCCGTCATGGCGCGGAAATGATGGTGCAGGGTGGAAACGCCCATCGCGGCAATATCGGCCAAATCTTCCACCCGCAGCGGCTGGGTATAATTCTGCTTCAGCCATTCCACCGCCCGCGCCACCCGGCTGCTCTGGCTGCCCGCGAGGGCGTAACGGCGTAGGCGGACGCCCTGGTCGCCGGTGAGCAGGCGGTAATAGATTTCCCGCTCGATCTGGTCGGCCAGGAAGGGGATATGGTGCGGCTGGTCCAGAAGGGCGATCAGGCGGCGGAAGGCATCGAAGAGTTCGGCGGTCGCCGTACCGAGCGCCATCGACAGGCCAACTTCCGCCCCGCTGACGGGCTGGGGGCCGATCTCGGCAATAATCTCCCGCACTTTGGCAAGATCGATGCGCAGGGCGAGGCAGTAATAGGGCCGCTCCGGCGTTGCCGCTTCAATCTGCGCCAGGATTGGCAGCCCCACCGCCGTCAGCAGGAAGTGCTTTTCGTCATAGACCAGGGTTTCATCGCCGATATGCAGGCGTTTGGCCCCCTGAATGATCACCGATAGGCTGGGTTCGTATAGGCCGCACATCGGCCCCGCCGTTTCCGTGACCCGATAGATCGCAAAGCCGGTGATGCGGGCGGCGCGGTCGGGATGGTCCGGGGTCAACCGGGCTAGAATATCGGTACGGATGGCGTCGGCAGTATCGGCGGCAAACTGCGGCACGGGCGGCTCCAGACTCAGCGGCGGCGATGATGTGACAAGGTGGCGACACACTGCCCTGTCCGACAAGTCCCCCCGGAGAATCGGGCAAGAATTCCCGAGGATTCGGCTAACGCTGGCCCCGCGCGGCCCCCATCTTCAGATCATCCCCATCGACCAGGAGATATTGATGACGATGCGACCCGCCGTCGCCACGGCCCTACTGCTGTCCACACTCGCAAGCCCGGTTTGGGCGGCGGGGGACGCCGCGCGCGGCCAAAGCGTCTTCACCCGCTGCACCGCCTGCCACGCCGTGACCGAGCAAAATAAAGTCGGCCCCCATCTGGTTGGCATCATCGGTCGCCCGGCGGGGAGCGTGCCGGGCGCGCGCTATTCGAAAGCCCTGCCCGCCGCTGGGATCACCTGGACCGAGGCAGACCTCGACGCCTATCTCGCCGCCCCGGCCAAGCGAGTGCCCGGCACCAGCATGACGGTCGGTCTGCCGAACGAACAAGACCGCGCCGATGTGATCGCCTATCTCAAAACCCTGCCTAAACCC
Source organism: Elstera cyanobacteriorum (assembly GCF_002251735.1). Classification (NCBI taxonomy): domain Bacteria; kingdom Pseudomonadati; phylum Pseudomonadota; class Alphaproteobacteria; order Rhodospirillales; family Rhodospirillaceae; genus Elstera; species Elstera cyanobacteriorum. Next base: position 522,849 of record NZ_NOXS01000035.1, read on the forward strand.
TAACCAAAGCCGAAAGCCGAAAGCCGCAAGAGCGAGACTCTTGCGGCTTTTCGCAACCAGTGGCGACAGGCTTAGGCGGGCAGCAGGTTCTTGGCCGCCGCAGCGGTACGGATCGCCTTTTGCAGCTTTTCGAACGCGCGCACTTCGATCTGGCGCACCCGTTCGCGGCTGATGTTATAGCGCTGCGACAGGTCTTCCAGCGTCTGCGGCTCATCGGTCAGGCGGCGGGCGACGAGAATGATGCGCTCGCGGTCGTTAAGCTGCTTCAGCGCGTCCTTCAGCAGCGCGCGGCGCTTATCGCTTTCGTCCTGTTCCGCGATGGCGATTTCCTGGCTATCGGCGTCATCGACCAGCCAATCCTGCCATTCGCCTTCGCCATCAACGCGCAAGGGGGCATTCAGACTATGATCCGGGGCGCCTAAACGGCGGTTCATCTGGATCACATCGTCTTCCGACACCGCAAGGTCGGTGGCGATCTTCTGCACCTGCTCCGGCGTCATATCACCATCGTCAATCGCGCGCATCTGGCCCTTCAGTCGGCGCAGATTGAAGAACAGCTTCTTCTGCGCCGCCGTCGTCCCCATTTTCACCAGGCTCCAGCTATGCAGGATATATTCTTGAATGGCGGCGCGGATCCACCACATGGCGTAGGTCGCTAGGCGGAACCCTTTATCGGCATCGAAGCGCTTCACCGCCTGCATCATGCCGACATTACCTTCGGAGATGAGTTCGGAGACCGGCAAACCGTAGCCCCGATAGCCCATCGCAATTTTGGCAACGAGACGGAGGTGGCTGGTCACCATCTTGTGCGCCGCCTCAACGTCCCCATGTTCTTTGAAACGCTTGGCTAGCAGGAACTCGTCCTCGGCCGTCAACATCGGAAACTTGCGGATTTCCGCAAGATACCGGGCCAGATTTCCATCGCTTCCGATCACAGGCAAGCTAGCGGCCATTATGAACCCTCCTATGGCGTTCGGTCGGTATCAACACAACATCGGTCCGAGATCGGCACCCAGTTCTGCGGTGCGGTGACGCTATCCCCCAAAAAAGGCGAGATAATGTCTGACCAACCCTCTCGGATATTCAGAGCATACCCCAACTTAACACTGTTTCAATAGGTTTTTAGGCTCCTTCTAAAAAACTTTCCAAGCCTGCGAGGTCGGCGGGCAGCGGGCTTGCGAAATGCAGCCGCTCGCCGCTGACGGGGTGGGTGAAGCCAAGCTCCGCCGCGTGCAGCGCTTGGCGGTCCCAATCCTTTACGTAGGCGGCGATCTGGTCCCAGCGCGCCAAAGCGCCCGACCGTTGCGCCCCGGCATAAGCGGCGAGGGATTGTTTCGACGGGCGACCATAGACGGGATCGCCCAGCAGCGGGTGACCGCGATGGGTCAGATGGACGCGAATCTGATGGGTGCGCCCGGTTTCAAGCTGGCAGGCAAGCTGCGTGACCAGGGTGATATCGGGCACCCCATAGCGGGCGAGCGTCGAATAATAGGTCACGGCATGCTTGCCCTTGGCGGTAATCGCCATGCGCTTGCGGTCGGTCGGGTGGCGGCCAATGGGGCCTTCGATGCGGTCTTCCAGCGGCACCGGCCCGCCCCACACGAAGGCGCGATAGCTGCGGTCCACCGAATGATCAGCAAATTGCGCCGACAGGTGCGCATGGGCGGTTTCGGTCTTGGCGACAACCAGAATGCCGCTGGTTTCCTTATCGATCCGGTGAACGATGCCGGGCCGGGCGACGCCGCCAATGCCGGTCAGGCTCTCGCCGCAATGATAGAGCAGCGCATTGACCAGCGTGCCATCGGGATTGCCCGGCGCCGGATGCACCACCATCCCGGCGGGCTTATCGATCACGATCACGCTGGCATCCTCGTAGAGAATGCTCAGCGGAATATCCTGCGGCACCGGCGCGGCGGCTTCGGCCTCCGGCAAGGCCAGGGCGAAGACCTGCCCCGGTTTGACCCGGCTGGACGGCTCCGTTACTGTCGCACCGTCGATCGGGTCGTCGTCTTCCGCCTCGGGCGCTTCGGTTAAAAGCAGCACGTGCCCCCCTTCGATCAGGGTTTTCAGGCGGGAGCGCGATAGATCGGGCAGCAGAACGGCTAGGGCGCGGTCCAGCCGTTCCCCGGCCAGATCGTCGGGCACGGTTAGGATCGTCGCGGTCATTGGGCGCACGAGCAGCAGGAGGAACGGGTGGCGGCGTTGAAGGCTCTGGTCATCGGAATGGGGGTTCTCATTATCGTCGGCGTTGTGGTGCTGGCCGCCACTTTAGCCTCCCGCATGGCCGGAAACAAAGCGGTGTGGGAAAACACCGTCATGCTGCCGGAAGGCTATGGGCTGATGGGCGTCGCCGGTACGCAAGACCGGGTGATCCTGCACACGCGCGGCCCGAAGGGCGAGGCGCTGCTGCTGGCCGTCGATCCCGCGACCGGCAAAACCCTGGGCCGCATCATCGTACAAGGAACGGCGCCGTGAACCTGAACTTCGCCTCCGATAACGTCGCCTCCGTCCCGCAAGAGATTCTGGAGGCTATTGCCGTCGCCAACCAGTCGAGCGCCATGCCCTATGGTGCCGACGATATGACCGCGCTGGCCCTGCGCCGCTTCCGCGAATTGTTCGAATGCGAGTTGGCGATGTTCGCCGTCGCCACCGGCACCGCCGCCAATGCCTTGGCGCTAAGCTGCATCTGCCCGCCGTGGGGGGAGATTTACTGCCACGAGGGCGCACATATCATCGAAAGCGAATGCGGCGCACCGGAATTCTTCACCAATGGCGCCAAACTGGTGCCGATCCCCGGCGAGAACGGCAAGATCACGCCGGAAGGGCTAACCCAGGTTCTCGCCACCACCGCGCCCGGCAATCCGCAGAAAACCCAGCCCGCCGCCCTATCGCTGAGCCAGGCGACCGAATGCGGCACGCTGTATCAGCCCGACGAAATCCACACGCTTGCCGAAATCGCCCATGCCCACGGGCTGAAAGTGCATATGGACGGTGCGCGCTTTGCCAATGCCGTGGCGACGCTGGCAACCGCCCCCTCCGAAATCACCTGGGAAGCCGGGGTTGATGTTTTGTCGTTTGGCGCAACGAAGAACGGCGCCCTGGCGGCGGAAGCCGTGCTGTTCTTCGATCCGGCCCTAGCCGATGAAGCCGCCTTTCGCCGTAAGCGCGGCGGGCATGTTTTCTCGAAGATGCGCTTTCTGTCCGCCCAATTGGCTGCCAGCCTCGCCGATGGGCGCTGGCTATCCTGGGCGACCCAGGCGAATGCGATGGCCGAACGGCTGACCCAGGGCCTCGCCCGCCTGCCCGGTACGCGGCTACTCTATCCCGTCGAAGCCAACGAGGTTTTCGCCGCCCTGCCGGACGGGGTGGCCGATGGGCTGGAAGCCGATGGCATCGGCTTCTACCGCTGGGGCGGGCCAGGATCGTCGGAGGTGCGGTTCGTCACCAACTGGCAAACCCTGCCGCAGGACATTGATTATCTGATTGATCGCGCCCTGATGCATGCGGCGCGTGGCGGGCGGGGATAGCATCCCCCCTCTGCCGGATTATCGCTTGCACCTTGGGTAGCACCTCGACAGGTTGGTTGCATGAATAACCAATCGTCTGCCGCCGCCCGCCCGGCGACCGCCCTGCCCTTCCCCGTTCTCGCGGCTGTTCTCGGCTTAATGTCGATGTTCGGGGCGATTTCCATCGATATGTATTTGCCCGCCCTACCCGCGATGGAAGCGGCGCTGCGGGCCGATCCGGCGGCAATTCAGCTTACCTTGGGCGGCTTCCTGGTCGGTTTCGGGCTGGCGCAGCTTGTTTATGGGCCGGTGTCGGACTCGCTGGGGCGGCGCCCGGTGGCCTTGGGCGGGATTCTGCTCTATCTCGTCGGTAGTATCTTGTGCGCAACGGCAGGCAGTGTCGAAACCCTGATCCTCGCCCGGCTGCTGCAAGGTATCGGCGCCTCGGCGGGGCCGGTGATGGCGCGGGCGATGGTGCGCGATCTCTATGGCCGCGACCAATCGGCCCGGATGTATTCGATCCTGATGCTGCTGATGGGGGCGGCGCCGATGGCGGCGCCCGTGGTTGGCGGGCAGTTGCTGATCTTCTTCGACTGGCGGGCGATTTTCTGGACGCTGACCGGCTTCGGTATCCTCTGCTTGATCGTCGCCTTTACCCTGGCACCGGAAACCCTGGCGCGGGACCGGCGCAGTCAAGGCACCCTGCGCGTTGCCCTGCATCATTACCGCGAGCTGATCCGCTCCCGCCCCTTTCTCGGCTATTGCCTGTCGGCGGGCTGCCTGTATGCGGCGATGTTCACCTATATTGCCGGAACGCCGCATGTGTATATCACCGTCATGGGCATTAGCCCGCAGACCTTCGGCTTTCTGTTCGGCGGCAATGTCGTGGGGATGATGATCCTGTCCGCCGTGAATAGCCGCGTGGTGACCCGCGTCGGGTCGGATCGCATGCTGGGCTATGGCTTGATGCTCACCTTGGTTGGGGCATCCCTGCTGTTGGTGACGGCCAGCTTCAACCTGTTCGGCGTTGCCGGGATCGCCGTGCCGCTGTTCATTATGCTGGCCGCCCTCGGCATGGTCGGCGCCAATTCGATGGCAGGCGCGCTGGCGGCTTACCCCCATATGGCGGGGGCCGCTGCGGCTTTGGGCGGGGTGCTGCCGTTTATTCTGGGCATGGGGGCGGGCGTGCTGCTGGGCCTATTCCACGACGCCTCCGCCCGGCCAATGGCCTATATCATGTTCGCCCTGGTCCTGACGGGCTTCGGGACGCACCGCTGGCTAGTGGTGGCGGCGAAGAAGAAGGCGGCAGCGGCCTAACCCATGCTGCCCGCCGCCGCCACCCCGCAAGAGATCGCCGTTCTCGGCGCCGGGATGGGCGGGTTGGCCGCCGCTTGTTTTCTCGCCGATGCAGGCCACGCGGTGACGCTGATCGAAGCCTTTGAGGCGCCGCGCCCGCTGGGGTCGGGGCTGCTGCTGCAACCGAGCGGCTTGTCAGTCCTCGCGTGCCTAGGGCTCGATACCGCGCTGCTGCCGCACGGCGCGCGCATCTCACGACTCTATGGCCGGGCGGTGGGGGGCAAAATCACCCTGCTGGACGTGCGCTATGCCGCCCTCGCGCCACGGCTTTTCGGTCTTGGGGTTACCCGGACGGCGCTCTTCGAAACCCTCTATACCGCCGCCCAAGCCCGCCCGATCCGGCTGATCACCGGCGCCCCGGTGACAGGGGCGACTGATCTTGACCCAGATGGTTCCGGCGGGTTCGTTGAAACCGCCGCTGGTCGTTTCGGCCCCTTCGACCTGATTGTCGATGCCAGCGGCGCCAATAGCCCGCTGCGCGCGCAGGTTGGCAACGTTCGGCGGGATCGGCCGTATCCCTTCGGCGCGCTTTGGGGGCTGGTTAATCTGAAAGACAGCCGCTTCGCCCCCGACGTCTTGGACCAGCGCTATCAGGCCGCCCGGCATATGATCGGCGTGTTGCCAGTTGGCGGCAACCGGGCGGCCCTGTTCTGGAGCGAGCCGACCGCGACGCTGGGTGACTGGCCGCACGCCGATCTCACCGCTTGGCGGGACACGCTTCGGCGCCTTTGGCCGGAAACCGAACCGCTTGCAGCGCAGATTACCGAGCACGGGCACCTTACCCCCGCGCGCTACCGCGATGTCGTGCTGAAAACCCCGATTGCCGGGCGGCTGCTGTTCATCGGCGATGCCGCCCATTGCACCAGCCCGCAGCTCGGCCAAGGGGCTAATTTAGCGCTGCTCGACGCCTTAGTGCTGTCGCTCTGCCTTAGTGGCGCCCGCCCGCTGCCGGAGGCCCTAGCCCACTATGCCCGCGCCCGCCAGGGGCAGCAGCGCTTTTATCAATGGGCCAGCCGCTGGCTGACGCCGTTTTTCCAATCAAACGCCCGCCTGCTGCCCTGGTTACGCTACCCCTTCTGCGCGCTGCCCTGCTGGTTTCCACCGACGCAATGGATCGGGGCGCAGGTGCTGGCGGGGGTGAAGACCGGGATGTTCAGCCGGATCGATCCGGGCGCCTGGGCCCCAGCCTATCGCCTAGCGCCGCGCGCCTACCGCCGGCCCCAGGATTCCGGCGCCCCTGGTCTGGCGCTCAGTTTTTCTGCGCTTCTGGCAATGGAGGCCGGGGGCGAGAGTTCCGACGGCTTCGCCGACAGCAGCGGCGATACAGGCGGTAGCGGCGGCGATACGGGGGGTGGGGACGGCGGCGGCGGGGGCGACTAACGCACCCTCAGCACCGGGCCGCCGTCCATCCTTACCGCCAAACAAAAACCCCCGGCCCTTGCGGAACCGGGGGTTTTGCTTAGTCGCAGGAAGCGTTAGGCGCTTTCGCGTTCGTCCGTCAGCGCGGCATCGGCGGTCGCTTCGGTGGCCAGGATGGCCTTGTCGCGTTCCGCCGCCACTTTGCGGAATTCCGCCACGACGGAGCCGGTCCCGGCGGGGATCAGGCGACCGACGATGACGTTTTCCTTCAGACCGTTCAGCGTATCGGTCTTGCCCGACACGGCGGCTTCGGTCAGCACGCGGGTAGTTTCCTGGAACGATGCGGCAGAGATGAAGGAATCCGTCTGCAGCGACGCCTTGGTGATGCCCTGCAGAACCGGCTTACCGTGCGCCGGGCGTTCGCCCTTGGCCACCAGCTTGCGGTTTTCGGCTTCATATTCCAGCTTACCGACCTGTTCACCGATCAGATACGTGCTGTCGCCCGCATCGTCGATTTCGATCTTCTGCAGCATCTGCCGGACGATCACTTCGATATGCTTATCGTTGATCTTCACGCCCTGCAGACGATACACGTCCTGGATTTCGTTGGTCAGGTAATTGGCCAAGGCTTCGATACCCAGCACGCGCAGAATATCGTGCGGAACCGGGTTGCCATCCATCAGCAGGTCGCCCTTCTGCACGTAATCGCCTTCGTGCACGCTGATGTGCTTGCCCTTCGGGATCATATACTCGACGGGTTCGCGCCCTTCCTCGGTCGGGACGACCAGGATGCGGCGCTTCGTCTTATAATCCTTCCCGAATTCGACGCGGCCTTCGCTTTCCGAAATGATCGCGTAATCCTTCGGCTTACGCGCTTCGAAGAGTTCGGCGACGCGCGGCAGACCCCCGGTGATATCGCGGGTCTTCGAGCTTTCGCGCGGGATACGGGCCACAACGTCGCCCGCCTTCACCCGCTGATTATTCTCGACCGACAGGATCGCATCTACCGGCAAGAAGTAGCGCGCTTCCAGCCCGTTCGGCAGTTTGATCGATTCGCCCTTCTCGTCGCGCAGCACGATACGCGGCTTCAGGTCAGACCCGCGGGTCTGCTGACGCCAATCGGTGACAACGCGGTTCGAAATCCCGGTGGCTTCGTCCATGACTTCGCGGATCGACAGACCGTCCACGAGGTCGACGAAATGGGCAACCCCTTCCTGTTCCGCGATGATCGGCAGGGTATACGGGTCCCATTCCGCCAAGCGCTGGCCTTTGGTGACCGGCTGGGTTTCATCGAACAGCAGCTTCGAGCCGTAGGGGATGCGGTGACGGGCGCGGTCGCGGCCATCGGCATCCTGCAGGATCAGTTCTACATTGCGGCCCATGATGATGGGCACGCCCTGGCCGTTCATCACCACCGTACGGTTGATGAACTTCACCGTGCCGTCATGGCTGGCTTCGATTGAGGATTGCTCCGCCCCGCGCTGCACCGCCCCACCGATATGGAAGGTACGCATGGTAAGCTGGGTGCCCGGCTCGCCGATCGACTGCGCCGCGATAACGCCCACGGCTTCGCCCATATTGACCGGCGTACCGCGCGCCAGATCGCGCCCGTAGCACGCGGCGCACACGCCGACATGGCTTTCGCAGGTCAGAACCGAGCGAATGAGGATCGAGTCGATCCCAGCCTTTTCGACCTTTTCGACCGCGTCTTCATCGATGATCTCGCCGCCCTTGGCGATGAGTTCGCCGGTCTTCGGGTTGATCACATCGGCAACCGCCGAGCGGCCGAGGATACGTTCGGCCAGCGGGGCGATGACTTCACCGCCATCGACGACGGCGCGGACGGTAATGCCCTGCTGCGTGCCGCAATCGTCTTCGGTGATGATGCAATCCTGCGCCACGTCCACGAGACGGCGGGTAAGATACCCGGAGTTCGCGGTCTTCAGCGCGGTATCGGCCAGACCCTTACGGGCACCGTGGGTGGAGTTGAAGTACTCCAGCACGGTCAGACCTTCTTTGAAGTTCGAAATGATCGGCGTTTCGATGATTTCGCCCGACGGCTTGGCCATCAGACCGCGCATCCCGGCAAGCTGCTTAATCTGCGCCGCCGAACCACGCGCCCCGGAGTGGGCCATCATATAGACCGAGTTGAGCTTGCCCGACCCGTGGACCGCCTGCATGGTCTTCATCATCGCGTCGGCGACCTTTTCGGTGCACTGCGACCAAACGTCGACGACCTTATTGTACTTTTCGCCCTGGGTGATCAGACCGTCGAGATACTGTTGTTCGTATTCTTTGATCTTTTCCTGAGCATCGGCGACCAGCGCATCCTTATCCTTCGGGATGATCATGTCATCCTTACCGAAGGAGATGCCCGAGCGGCAGGCGTGGCTAAAGCCCAGCGCCATCATACGGTCGGCGAAAATCACCGTCTCTTTCTGACCGCAATGGCGGTAGACGATATCGATGATCGAGGACACTTCCTTCTTGGTCAACTGACGGTTGACCAGATCGAAGGAGATGAGAACGCTCTTCGGCAGGATTTCGCCCAGCAGCATCCGGCCCGCCGTGGCGCGGACGTCCTTCTGAACAAGATTGCCTGCGGCATCCACCGTCGTCCAGCGACCGCGCACCGGCGTGTGCAGGTGCATGGTCTTTTCTTGCAGCGCGGCTTCGATTTCCGAGATGTTCGAATAATACGGCACGCGCAGGCCAACCAGCTTGGCGCGCTTAGCGGCCAAGTCGGCGCCCAGCGGCTTCACATGATAGGTGCCGGTCGCCGCATCGCCTTCGCGCAGGATCAGCTTGCCATTGGTAATGGCCGCATCAATCTCGGCATCGGTAAGCTGCGCCAGATCAACTTCATCCGTCAGGCGGCGGAAGTCTTCCATCGAGAGGTAATAGAGACCCAGAACAATGTCCTGGCTCGGCACGATGATCGGCTTGCCGTTGGCGGGCGAGAGGATGTTGTTGGTCGACATCATCAGCACGCGCGCTTCCAACTGCGCTTCCAGCGACAGCGGCACGTGAACGGCCATCTGATCGCCGTCGAAGTCGGCGTTGAACGCGGTACAGACCAGCGGGTGAAGCTGGATTGCCTTACCTTCGATCAGCGTCGGCTCGAACGCCTGGATACCCAAGCGGTGCAGCGTCGGCGCGCGGTTCAGCATCACCGGATGTTCGCGGATCACCTCTTCCAAGATGTCCCAAACTTCCGGGCGCTCTTTTTCGACCATACGCTTCGCCGCCTTAATGGTGCTCGCGTGGCCGTAAAGTTCGAGCTTGGCATAGATGAACGGCTTGAAGAGTTCGAGCGCCATCTTCTTCGGCAGGCCGCACTGGTGCAGCTTCAGTTCCGGGCCGACGACGATAACCGAACGGCCCGAGTAGTCGACGCGCTTACCCAGCAGGTTCTGACGGAAGCGACCCTGCTTACCCTTCAGCATATCGGACAGCGACTTCAGCGGACGCTTGTTGGCGCCGGTGATGACGCGGCCACGACGGCCGTTATCGAACAGCGCATCGACCGCTTCTTGCAGCATACGCTTTTCGTTGCGGACGATGATGTCCGGCGCCTTCAACTCGATCAGCCGCTTCAGGCGGTTGTTGCGGTTGATGACGCGGCGGTAAAGGTCGTTGAGATCGGAGGTCGCAAAGCGGCCGCCATCCAGCGGCACCAGCGGGCGCAGTTCGGGCGGGATAACCGGAACGACTTCCAGGATCATCCATTCCGGGCGCGAGCCAGAGGCGTGGAAAGCTTCGACCAGCTTCAGGCGCTTCACCAGCTTCTTGCGGCGGGCTTCCGAGGCGGTTTCGCGCAGCTCGGTCTTCAGCGTCTCGACCTCGTCTTCAAGGTCGATCTGCACCAGCATGTCGCGCAGGGCTTCGGCGCCGATCTTGGCGGTGAAGTTTTCTTCGCCGTATTCGTCCTGGGCCTTCAGGTAATCTTCTTCCGACAGAAGCTGCTTCAGCTTCAGCGGCGTCAGACCCGGCTCAATGACGACGTAGTTTTCGAAGTATAGGACGCGCTCGAGATCTTTCAGCGTCATATCGAGCAGCAGGCCGATACGGCTGGGCAGCGACTTCAGGAACCAAATATGCGCAACCGGCGAGGCCAGTTCGATATGGCCCATACGCTCGCGCCGAACCTTGGCCAGCGTGACTTCGACGCCGCATTTTTCGCAGATGATCCCGCGATACTTCATGCGCTTGTACTTACCGCACAAGCACTCGTAATCCTTAATCGGGCCGAAGATACGGGCGCAGAACAGACCGTCGCGTTCCGGCTTAAAGGTGCGATAGTTGATCGTCTCGGGCTTTTTAACTTCGCCGAAGGACCAGGACCGAATCCGCTCTGGGCTTGCGATCGCAATCTGGATCTCGTCAAAGCTCTGAGGGCTGGTCACTTGACCAAAGAGATTCATCAACTCGTTCATGTCTTACTCCCGCCAGCCCCTGAGGCCAGCCCGTTAGAAGACCCGTACTTCTAAACTATATAACCGCCGAAAGCCCCCGCGCCGTTAGGCGCGGGTTTCCAGTTCGACGTTGAGGCACAGCGACCGCAGTTCCTTCACGAGCACGTTGAAGGACTCAGGGATACCGGCTTCGAAGTTATCGTCGCCGCGGACGATGGCTTCATAAACCTTGGTACGGCCCGACACGTCGTCCGACTTGACCGTGAGCATTTCCTGCAGGGTATAGGCCGCGCCATAGGCTTCGAGCGCCCAGACTTCCATTTCCCCGAAACGCTGCCCACCGAACTGCGCCTTACCGCCCAGCGGCTGCTGGGTGACGAGGCTGTACGGCCCGATGGAGCGGGCGTGGATCTTGTCATCGACCAGATGGTGCAGCTTCAGCATGTAGATGTAGCCGACCGTGACCGACCGGTCGAACGGCTCGCCGGTGCGGCCATCGACCAGGGTCATCTGACCCGAGCTGTGGATCCCAGCCTTTTCCAGCATATGGACGATATCTTCTTCACGGGCGCCGTCGAAGACCGGCGTTGCGAAAGGAATACCGCGCGTCAGATTCTGCGCCAGTTCCAACGTATCGCCGGTATCAAGGTCGGCGATATCCTCGCCATAGACCTTCTCGCCGTAGATATCCTTGAAGTAGCTGTGCAGCTTGCTGGTGTCTTTCGACCCTTCGCGGCGGAATTGATCGACGAGATCCTTAATCTGCCGCCCGAGGTTGGCCGAGGCCCACCCCAGATGGGTTTCCAGGATCTGCCCGACGTTCATGCGGCTCGGCACGCCCAGCGGATTGAGGACGATATCGACCGCTGTTCCGTCTTCAAGATAGGGCATATCTTCGATCGGCGTGATGCGGGAAATAACCCCCTTGTTGCCGTGGCGACCGGCCATCTTATCGCCCGGCTGCAGCTTGCGCTTCACCGCAACGAAGACCTTGACCATCTTCATCACGCCCGGCGGCAGTTCGTCGCCGCGCTGCAGCTTTTCGACCTTGTTTTCGAAGCGCTTGTTGAGGCGGTCGATGGAGGCGTCCATCTGCTTCTTCAGCGCTTCGAGATCGTCCATCACCTTATCGTCGGCAACGGCAATCTGGCGCCACTGACCGGGGGTGAGACCTGCGAGGGTTTCGCTATCGACAACCGCGCCCGCCTTCACGCCGCGCGGACCAGACGCAATGGTCTGACCGAGCAGCAGTTCCTTCAAGCGGCCGTTGAAGCTGCGTTCCAGAATGGCCCGTTCGTCGTCGCGGTCTTTCGCCAGACGTTCAATTTCCAGGCGTTCGATGGCAATCGCGCGCTCGTCCTTATCCACGCCACGGCGGGAGAAGACGCGCACTTCCACGATGGTCCCGGTGACCCCCGGCGGCACGCGCAGCGAGGTATCGCGCACGTCCGACGCCTTTTCACCGAAGATGGCGCGCAACAGCTTTTCTTCCGGCGTCATCGGCGATTCGCCCTTCGGCGTCACCTTACCGACCAGAATATCGCCCGCCTTCACTTCGGCACCGATGTAAACGATCCCGGCTTCGTCGAGGTTCTTCAGCGCTTCTTCCCCGACATTGGGAATATCGCGCGTGATGTCTTCCTGACCCAGCTTGGTATCGCGGGCCATCACTTCGAACTCTTCGATATGGATCGACGTGAACACGTCTTCCGACACGATGCGTTCGGAGATCAGGATCGAGTCTTCGAAGTTGTAGCCATTCCACGGCATGAAGGCGACGAGGACGTTGCGGCCCAGCGCCAGTTCGCCCAGCTCGGTCGAGGGGCCGTCAGCGATGATGTCGCCCGCCGCCACCACGTCGCCCACCTTCACCAGCGGACGCTGATTGATGCAGGTATTCTGGTTCGAGCGCTGGAACTTCAGCAGGTTGTAAATATCAACCGCCGAGGAGGAGGCTTCCGTCGCATCGGTCACGCGGATAACGATACGGGTCGCGTCGATCTGATCGACGATCCCGCCGCGCTTGGCGGAGATCGCAACGCCCGAATCGCGTGCCACGGTCGCTTCCATCCCGGTGCCGACCAGCGGCGCTTCCGCCCGGATCAGCGGCACGGCCTGACGTTGCATGTTCGAGCCCATGAGGGCGCGGTTCGCGTCGTCGTTTTCGAGGAAGGGGATGAGCGCGGCGGCGACAGACACCAACTGCTTCGGCGACACGTCGATCAGGTCGATATCGGTCGGACGGGCGACGATATATTCCCCGCCCTGACGGCTCGGCACCAGTTCGGCGACGAAACGCATATCGGCATCAAGTTCGGCATTCGCTTCGGCGATCGTGTAGCGGCCTTCTTCCATCGCGGAAAGATAGACCACGTCCGACGAAACAACCCCGTCCTTCACCTTGCGGTACGGACTTTCGATAAAGCCGTACTGGTTCACCCGCGCATAGGTGGCGAGCGAGTTGATGAGACCGATATTCGGGCCTTCCGGCGTTTCAATCGGGCAGATACGGCCATAGTGCGTGGGATGCACGTCGCGGACTTCGAAGCCCGCGCGTTCGCGCGTCAGACCGCCCGGCCCAAGCGCCGACAGGCGGCGCTTATGGGTGATTTCCGACAGCGGGTTGGTCTGATCCATGAACTGGCTGAGCTGCGACGAGCCGAAGAACTCGCGCACTGCCGCCGCCGCCGGCTTGGCGTTGATCAGATCATGCGGCATCACCGTGTCGATTTCGACCGACGACATGCGCTCGCGGATCGCGCGCTCCATGCGCAGCAGGCCGAGACGATACTGATTTTCCATCAGTTCGCCGACCGAGCGAACGCGGCGGTTGCCGAGATGGTCGATATCGTCGATTTCGCCGCGCCCGTCCTTCAGGTCGCAGAGCAGCTTGACGATGGCCAGAATATCGTGCTTGCGCAGCACGCGCATCGTGTCCGGCACATCCAGGCCCAGGCGCGCGTTCATCTTCACACGGCCCACGGCCGAAAGATCGTAGCGTTCCGAATCGAAGAACAGATCGCCGAACAGCTTTTCAGCGGTTTCGAGGGTCGGCGGTTCGCCCGGGCGCATGACGCGGTAGATATCGATCAGCGCGTCTTCGCGGGTCTTGTTGCGATCAACAGCCAGCGTGTTGCGAATGTACGGGCCGACGTTGACGTGATCGATATTGAGCGTCGGCAGTTCGCCAACATTCATATCGGCCAGGGTTTCGAGAAGCTGCTCGCTCACCTCTTCCCCAGCTTCAACCCAGATTTCCCCGGTGTTTTCATTGATGATGTCGGCGGCGACATAACGGCCCACCAGATCATCGGTCGGCACCAGCACTGCCTCGAGACCTTCCGAGACCAGCTTGTTGGCGAGACGCGGGGTGATCTTGGTTTCTTTCGGCACGCGCACTTCGCCCGTGGCCGCATCGATCAGATCATAGGTGAGCTTCATGCCCTTGAACTGCTCAGCGCTAAATGGCCGCTTCCAGCCGCCCGGCGTGCGTTCGAAGGTCAGAGTCTCATAGAAATACTGCAGGATTTCTTCGGCGGTCATGCCGGTGGCTTCGAAGGGCGCCAAGGTCGCCCCGTCTTCGGCCAGCTTCACGCGCCGCTCTTCGGTCAAGAAGGAATCCAGTGCCAGCATCAGGGTCGTCGCCGGCAGCTTGCGGCGGCGGTCGATACGGACGTAGACGATATCCTTCGCGTCGAATTCAAAGTCCAGCCACGATCCGCGATAGGGGATAACGCGGGCGGCAAACAGGAACTTACCCGACGAATGGGTCTTGCCACGGTCGTGATCGAAGAACACGCCCGGCGACCGGTGCATCTGGCTGACGATGACGCGCTCGGTGCCGTTAATGATAAACGTACCATTGCTGGTCATCAGGGGCATATCGCCCATGTAGACTTCTTGTTCTTTGATATCGCGGATCGAGCGCGAACCCGTATCTTCGTCGATATCCCAGACCACGAGACGGAGCGTAACCTTCAGCGGCGCTGCAAAGGTGATGCCGCGCTGTTGGCACTCTTCAACGTCATATTTCGGCTCTTCCAGTTCGTACTTAACGAACTCGAGCTGCGAGCGTTCGGAGAAATCCTTAATCGGAAATACCGAGCGGAACACTTCCTGAAGCCCGACCGGGGTGCGCTGTTCAGGCGGTACGTTCATTTGCAGAAAATAATCGTAGGAGCTCTTTTGCACCTCGATCAGATTCGGCATTTTTGCCACTTCCGGGATGCGCCCGAAGCTCTTCCGAACCCGCTTACGACCCGTGAACGACTTCGCCATGTCTGCCCCTCAATCGTCTGTGTTCCGCCGCCGCACCGGAACCGACCGCTTCGCGCAGCCATCGGATTCTTCTGCAAACGGGAACAGGCCCGTGCTGCCCCGGAAACCCCGGCGCTCAGCAGGCCCGCTCTAAAGTACGCTTACGCTTCCAGTTACCGACTGCGTGGACGGAAAGGCTTCGCGAAACCCCTTCCGCCCACGGCAAGCCGATAAGATTAACACCGTGCGGCCAGAGGGCCGCAAGGCATTACTTCACTTCGACCTTTGCGCCGGCTTCTTCCAGCACCTTCTTCATCTTGGCGGCTTCGTCTTTCGACACGCCTTCCTTGACGGGCTTCGGAGCGCCTTCGACCAGGTCCTTGGCTTCCTTCAGGCCGAGACCGGTGATGGCACGGACTTCCTTAATCACGTTGATCTTCTTGTCGCCGGCATCGGCGAGGATCACGGTGAATTCGGTCTGTTCTTCAACCGGAGCGGCGGCAGCAGCCGGGCCAGCAGCGGCAACGGCGACCGGAGCGGCGGCGGTGACGCCCCACTTGTCTTCCAGCAGCTTCGCGAGTTCGGCGGCTTCCAGAACGGTCAGGGCCGAGAGATCGTCAACGAGTTTGGCCAAATCAGCCATTGTAAGTCTCCTAGGAGGGTAAGTCTGGGAAAGATTAAGCTGCGACGGTTAGGCCGCTGCGCCTTTGTCGGCATACGCCTGAACGACGCGAGCAAGCTGAGCAGCCGGGGCCTGTGCCACTGCGGCGAGCTTCTGGGCCGGAGCCTGGAGCACGCCGAGCAGCTTGCCACGCAGTTCGTCGAGCGACGGCAGCGTTGCAAGAGCCTTCACACCGGCTTCGTTGAGCGGTTGCCCCCCGAGGGAGCCGCCAACGATGGTGAGCTTGTCGTTCGTCTTGGCGAACTCGACGACAACCTTGGCAGCCGCAACCGGGTCAGCCGAATACGCAAGCGCAGTCGGACCCTTCAGCAGATCGCCGAGGTTTTCGTAGGGCGTGCCGGCGAGGGCGAGCTTAGCGAGCCTGTTCTTCGCAACTTTGTAGGAGGCCGCTTCGGCCCGCATCTTGCGACGAAGGTTGGTCGTTTCGGCAACCGTCAAACCCTTTTGTTGGGTGACAACTACCAAACCGGCACCAGCCAGCGCGGAATGCAAGGACGAAACCAGCTCCTGCTTCTCGGAACGGTCCACGTCTCGTCTCCAATATCAAGGGAAAGCAGACCATCTGCTTTCCTGATACGATGGGGGTTATTGCTAACCCCCGGCACACTCGGGCAGCCCGAAGGCTCCCCTCTCGTTCGCCTGTCCGCAGAAGTCTTTCCCCAGGCCCCCTCGCGGGGATGGTTCCGGTACCTTCTGTCTACCGTTGGATGATTAAGCGTTTGGCCGAAGCCTTGGCCCCAATGGTCTTGGACAGGGGATCGGATGATCGCTCATCCGATCAAACCCGAAGCGCCGAAGCGCTTCGGGGATCCTTCATCGGATCGTCGCGCCTTAGAGGCTGGCGACCGACCCGAGTTCCAGCTTCACGCCCGGACCCATGGTCGAGCTGAGGCTGACTTTCTTAATGTAGACGCCCTTAACGCCGGTCGGCTTATTCCGGTTGATCGCGCCAACGAACGCCTTGACGTTCTCCAGCAGCGCTTCTTCCGAGAAGCTCGCCTTACCAATACCAGCATGGACGATCCCGGCCTTTTCGGCGCGGAACTGCACCTGACCGCCCTTGGCCGCCGCAACCGCTGCTGCGACATCGGTGGTCACCGTGCCGAGCTTCGGGTTCGGCATCAGGCCACGCGGGCCGAGCACCTTACCGAGACGACCGACGATGGCCATCATGTCCGGGGTGGCGATGCAACGATCGAACTCGATCTTGCCGCCCTGAACGATTTCCATCAGGTCTTCGGCGCCGACCACATCGGCCCCAGCCGCCTTGGCTTCTTCAGCCTTGGCGCCGCGGGCGAACACGCCGACGCGCAGGGTCTTACCGGTGCCATTCGGCAGCGACACGACGCCACGCAGGGCCTGATCGGCCTTACGCGGATCGATGTTCAGGTTCATGGCAATTTCGATGGTTTCATCGAACTTCGCCGTGGCCCGGGCCTTAATCATGGAAACGGCTTGCTCCAGCGCCACCAGGGCTTCGGAGTCAACGCCTTCATACGCCTTCTTCAGACGCTTACCGATGCGGGCCATGGGCTTACTCCACCACTTCCAGGCCCATGGACCGGGCCGAGCCGACAATCATGGTAGCCGCGGCATCAACGTCATTGGCGTTGAGATCGGCCATCTTCTTGGTCGCGATTTCGCGGATCTGGTCCATCGTGACCTTACCCACTTTCGCGCCCTTGCCGGTGGTCTGCGACCCCTTATCGATGCCCGCAGCCTTCTTCAGGAAGTAAGTGACCGGCGGGGTCTTCATCACGAAGGTGAAGGTACGGTCGCCATAGGCCGTGATGACCACGGGGATCGGCATACCGACTTCAAGCTGCTGCGTCTGCGCATTGAACGCTTTGCAGAATTCCATGATGTTCAGACCGCGCTGACCCAACGCCGGACCGATCGGCGGCGACGGATTGGCTTTGCCAGCCGGCACCTGTAGCTTAATGTAGCCAACAATCTTTTTTGCCATTTGATCCTCTCACGAGAAGGAAGCGCGGTGCGGCCATGGCGAGCCTCCCGCGCGATAGAGCCAGGTCTTAAACTTTCTCGACCTGGCCATATTCCAATTCGACCGGGGTCGAGCGTCCGAAGATCGACACAGCCACCTTGAGGCGCGAGCGCTCTTCGTCCACTTCTTCCACCGTGCCGTTGAAGGAGGCGAACGGACCATCGGCAACGCGCACCTGTTCGCCCACTTCGAAGCGGACGGACGGACGCGGACGGTTCGTGCCTTCTTTGACCTGCCGGGCCAGCCGTTCGGCTTCCGCATCGCTGACCGGCGACGGTTTGCCTTTGGCGCCCAAGAACCCGGTCACTTTCGCCGTCGAGGTGACGATGTGCCAAGTCTGGTCGTTCATTTCCATCTTCACCAGCACATAGCCGGGAATGAGCTTCCGCTCCGAATTCACTTTGGCGCCGCGCCGGACCTCAACAATCTCTTCGGTCGGGACCATAATATCCCCGAAAAGATCGGCCATGCCCTTTTGCTCGGCGGTTTCTTGGATGGCCTGGGCCACCTTTTTTTCGAAACCGGAGTAGACGTGCACCACGTACCAACGCTGCGCCATGAGCTTATTTCCCCAGACCAAGGATCAGGCGAATGCCATGCGAAAGGCCTTGATCCACCAGAAAGAAGAACAAGGCCGCAAGCAGCCCCATCATGAACACCATTGCGGTGCTGATCCAAGTTTCCTTCCAGGTCGGCCAAGAGACCTTGCGGGCTTCCTGCCGAACTTCCTTGAAGAACTGAACCGGGCTTGTCTTCGCCATGCGCCTAACTCAACGTCTCCGGCCCGAATAAGAAAGGCGGGGAAGGGTTCCGCCGCCTCGATCGGTCCTATCAATGTCCCTGCTGGTGGGGCGCCATCGCCTTGAGGGAGATGGCAGGAGCAGAGGGGATCGAACCCCCAACCCCCGGTTTTGGAGACCGGTGCTCTACCAGTTGAGCTATGCTCCTCCAGTCGGGGCGCTGGATTTAGCAGCACCCCTTCCGCTTTGCAAGGCTTTTATTACGAAAAAGCCAGGGCCGATGCGCGGCCCTGGCATCTCGTATCGTCGGCCTTACGCGACGATTTTAGCGACGACGCCGGCGCCGACGGTACGACCGC